>WGGB01000213.1 GCA_015491935.1 Alteromonadaceae bacterium | reverse complement strand
CAAAAACTAGTGCAGAAAATTCATAGCCCCATTGGTTTAGCGGCTGTTACAGGTAAAAAACCAATGGAAGTTGCCGTGTCTATTGCGGGAGAACTCATTAACCTTTATCAACAAAATGTTGAAAATCAAAGCAAAGAACAACATAAAAAAATTGCGTGGCGAGATTTTAAAGCAGTTTTAAAACAACCCAAGAGTCATGCTTTTATAAAGGAGCAAAGTGATGAGTGAACATCCTCATTTTGCTTTACGTAGTCAACGCGTCATTGTGGGTGATGAAATGATCCCCGCGTGTGTTGAAATAAAAAACCAACTTATTCATGCTATTCATCCTTATGACGTCGATTTTAATGCGCGTGAAGACGATGGCAGTTTAATAGAAGGCAGTTTAATAGAAGACTGTTTAATAGAAGATCTGGGCGATAAGGTTTTAATGGCTGGTTTGGTTGACTCGCACGTGCATATTAATGAACCGGGGCGCACTGAATGGGAAGGCTTTAATACCGCAACTCAAGCTGCGGCTGCTGGCGGTATCACTACGTTGGTCGATATGCCGCTAAATTGTATTCCAGTTACCATTACTAAAACTGCTTTTGCTGAAAAACTAGCAGCGGTTAACGATAAGCTTTGGGTAGATTGTGGTTTTTGGGGCGGAGTTGTGCCACATAATATTGATGATTTAGATGAATTATTAACCGCTGGCGTATTAGGGGTAAAATCGTTTTTAATTGACTCTGGTATTGCTGAATTTCCGCCTGTTGCTGAGCAAGATATTGCGCAAGCATTACCCATATTAGCAAAACACAATGTTCCTTATTTAATTCATGCTGAATTAGATTGCCAGCATGGCGCTGCGGCAAATAAAAGCACTGTCGCTAACATTACTGATAAATACCAAAGTTTTTTAAACTCACGTCCTAAGCAATGGGAAAACGATGCCGTTGCCTTAATGGTTAAAGTGGCAAAAGAGGCTAAAATAAAAGGCCATGACGCTAAAGTACACATAGTACATTTATCTTCAGCACAAGCCTTGGCAAGCATTAAACAAGCAAAGGCACAGGGCTTACAATTTACCGCAGAAACTTGTCCGCACTATTTAACGTTAGCCTCTGAAAATATTCCTGATGGTAAAACGCTATTTAAGTGTTGCCCACCTATTCGAGAGCAAGAAAACCAAGATAAGCTCTGGCAAGCATTAAATGATGAGATTATCAGTTTTATTGTTTCGGATCATTCCCCTTGTACACCACAATTAAAGCATATTGACAGTGGTGATCTTGAAAAAGCATGGGGCGGCATTTCTGCTTTGCAGTTTGGTTTACCACTTATATGGACTGCGGCAAAAAAACGGGGCTTTTCTTTAGTGGATATATCACGGTTAATGTCTTTTGAAACATCAGAATTTGCTGGTTTATCAAAAATTAAAGGGCAAATAGTTCCTGGCCGTCATGCCGATTTATGTGTTTTTGATGATGAATGTGAATATCAAATTAGCACAGAAATGATCAAACATAAGCATAAAATAACCCCTTATGTGGGTAAAACAGTTTGTGGCAAAATTTTACAAACGTACTTACGTGGAAAACTTATTTATTGTGATGATGAATTTATTGATTTACCACAAGGGCAACCACTATTAAAAGGTCAATTTTAATGAGTCAAATTATAATAAATCCACTTTTAAGAGTTAGTTTATATGAATGAATTAGAGCAAGTTCAAGCGATTAACAGCGAAAAAAATCAACAGCTTCATGATGAATTTATACGTAACTACATTGATCTTGCCAGTGAATGTGTTGGTGGTGAAACCTTAAGTTGCAGTGATGATTTTTTTGCTGAAATGGAAAACCTGCTAAAAAGTGGTCGCGGTATTTTTATAGATGACAAATATACTGAACGTGGTAAATGGATGGATGGTTGGGAATCGCGGCGCAGTTTTGGTAGAACAAATGCCCAAGGAATGCGTCACGATCATGACTGGTGTGTTATTCGTTTAGGTATTACAGGCTCTATCAAAGGGTTTGATATTGATACCAACTTTTTTCGGGGTAATGCGCCGCAAAAGGTTAGCGTTGAAGCTTGCTTTAGTGAGAGTGAACCCAATGATAAAACACACTGGCAAAGCGTATTAAGCCAAGTTGAGGTTAATCCACATAGTCATAATCTTTTCCGTATTAAAGACGATTTTTTGCAACAAGCGTTTACTCATGTGCGTTTAAATATTTATCCTGATGGTGGTGTAGCGCGTTTTCGTGTTTATGGTGAAGCTGAGGTTAATTGGCATGATTTTGTTGCGGGTGAATTAATTGACTTGGCCGCAATAAAAAATGGCGGTAAAGCCTTATTAGTCAGCGATATGTTTTTTAGTGACAAAAATAATTTGATCATGCCTGAACGTGGTAAAAATATGGGGGATGGTTGGGAAACTAAGCGCCGACGTGATAATGGTAATGATTGGTCTATTGTTAAATTAGCTTGTAAAGGCTTTATACGCAAAGTGATTATTGATACTCATCATTTTAAAGGCAATTATCCTGATAGTTTTATGCTTGAAGGTTGTCTTGCTCAAGGAGCTGATTTTGATGATAATTTTTCAGACCCACGTTTAGCTAAAGCCGTGAAATGGCAACCGATTATTTTAAAAACTAAACTCTATGCTCATCGTGAGCATCTTTTTGTAAACGAACTCGTTAATGATAAAGCGCAAGCATTTACACACGTGCGTTTGAGTATTTTTCCTGATGGTGGGATCAGTCGAATGCGCATCTTTGGTTGCAGAGAAGCGTTATAAAAAACAGGGTATAAAACAATCATGACACAACAAACGACACAACAAACTAATAAGTTAGTACAGTTTAATAACATGACTATAGCGCAAGCAAAGCAAGTGTTAATGCAAATGTGCACGAGTGAAGTATGGGGTGATAAAGTCGTGCAGGCTCGCCCGTTTGAGAGTTTATTAGCATTACAACAAACGGCTGATTTTGTTTGGCAACATTTAAGCGAGGCTGATTATTTACAAGCCTTTGATGGTCACCCAAAGATAGGTGATGTAAATAGTTTACGTGCAAAATATGCCCATACTAAAGCTGTTGCAAGTGATGAACAAGCCGCAGTGAATAAAGCAGATGAAGCAGTATTGCATGATTTAGCGATATTAAATGAGCAATATTTAACTAAATTTGGTTTTATTTTTATTGTTTGTGCTACAGGTAAAAGTGCAGAGCAAATGCTTTTTTTATTAAAAGCACGCTTGCCAAATGACCGAACAACCGAGCTTAAAAATGCCGTAGAAGAGCAACGTAAAATTTTTCAATTGCGTTTAGCTAACTATTTTTTGTAGGTCCTTCCGAGCATAGCGAGGCGCGACAATGATACTAAAAATGATAAAGAATAAATAAGGATAATAATGAGCCAAATAACCACCCACATTTTAGATACTAGCCGTGGTAAACCTGCGGCTGATGTGCCAATTACTTTATTTCAACAACAAGGTGAACAATGGCTACAACTAGGAAAAGGTAAAACAGATCAAGATGGGCGTATTAGCCATTTATTAGCGGATGACGTAGTGCTACCTGCAGGTCTTTATCGTATGCATTTTGAGACAAAAGCATATTTTATTGTTCATAATGACAGTGTTTTTTATCCATTTGTCGATATTGTTTTTGAAATTAGCGATGCAGGCGAACACTACCACATACCTTTATTATTAACTGCTTTTGGTTATTCAACGTATCGTGGTAGTTAGTGATATGAAAACGGAACTTATTGTTAAACCACTCAACGCAAAAGATTTTGCGCCATATGGTGATGTAATTGAAGTAACACCAGAGAAAAAACACTTTACTATTAATGATGGCTTTAGTGAGCGTTATCACGATTTAGCGGCTATCGACACGTTAAAAAACAATGGACGTACTTTACTTAATATTTTTCGTTCAACACCTTTGCCATTACCTATTGCATTAAAGATGATGGAGCGACATCCATTATCAAGTCAGGCTTTTATGCCATTAGGTGTTGAGCCTTATTTAGTGGTAGTTGCGCCGTCAGGTGAGTTTAATGAAAATGCTATTGAAGTCTTTTTAGCAAGCCACAAACAAGGGGTTAATTATCATGCAGGTACTTGGCATCATTACTGTTTAGCCCTAAATAAAGTCAGTGATTTTTTAGTGATAGATCGTGGTGATCCAAAATTTAGCAATAAAACTGAGAAAAACTGTGATGTGATTAAATTAGATGGCAGTAAAGTCATTCGTTTGTAATAGATAATTGAGATGCTGAAATATATTTAGCATGACAATGTTTATTTAGCATGATGACAGGTATAGAGTCATCCTAACGAAGGTTAGGAACTGAAAAGTAGTATTATGATTATAAGAGTTTTAAGAGGTTAATTTGAAAGTATTTCGTGGTGAAATTTTACATTTTATCGAAGATCCCGCCAAATTCGGTATCGAGCAAAGTTATCAATACTTTGCTGATGGTTTATTAATTGTAGAAAAGGGTTTAGTCAAAGAAGTCGGCCAAGCAAGTGAATTATTAGCTAGCTTACCTGAAAATCAAACCATAACGCATTATCAGCATAGTTTAATGATGCCGGGTTTTGTCGATACTCATGTACATTATCCGCAAACCGAAATGATCGCGTCTTATGGCGAGCAATTATTAACATGGTTAGAAAATTATACCTATCCTACTGAAAAACAATTTTCAGATGAAGAATATGGTAAAAAAGTGGCTGAATTTTTTCTTGAACAAATATTGGCTGCAGGTACCACAACAGCCTTAGTCTTTGGTACTGTCCATAAACAATCGGTAGATGCCTTTTTTACGGTGGCTCAGCAAAAAAAATTACGTATGATTTGCGGTAAAGTGCTGATGGATCAAAATGCACCTGAATTTTTACAAGATACGGCACAGTCTGGCTATGATGACAGTAAAGCGCTAATAGAAAAGTGGCATAATAAAGACCGCTTACAATATGCGATAACGCCCCGTTTTGCGCCAACTTGTTCACAAGTGCAATTAAATAAAGCAGGGCAGTTATTGGCAGAATATCCAGATGTTTATATACAAACACATTTATGTGAAAACAAAAATGAAATTGCTTGGGTACAAGAACTCTTTCCTGACAGCAAAAATTACCTTGATGTTTATGATAACGCTAATTTATTAAGTAAGCGTAGTGTTTTTGCTCATGGTGTACATTTGCACGATGAAGAATGGCAGCGTTTGGCCGAAACGGATTCGGCCATTGCTTTTTGTCCCGCATCAAATTTATTTTTAGGAAGTGGTTTGTTCGATTTAAAACAAGCAGAACAACATCAAATAAAAGTGGGTTTGGGCACCGATGTTGGCGCAGGAACAACATTTTCAATTCTTAAAAATATAAATGAAGCTTATAAAATACAGCAATTACGTGGTGAAAAACTTGACCCATTTAAAGCGTTTTATTTAGCAACCTTAGGTGGCGCAACCGCATTAGACTTACATCATAAAATAGGCAATTTTAGTCAAGGAAAAGAAGCTGACTTTATTGTTGTTGATTACTATGCAACGTCCTTAATGAAGAATCGTATTGAACAATGTAAATCGTTAAGCGAAAAACTTTTTGTGTTAGCTATGTTAGGCGATGAACGGCATATAGCACAGACCTATATTTTAGGTGAAAGATATAGGTCATCACGAGCGTAGCGAGGCACGATAAAAGCAAAGTAACCAACAATATAACAACTAATATAACAACCAATATAACAACCAATAGAACAACATAATAACAAATAAAATAAGGAATAACCTATGGACGCTTATGTAAATGAGTGGTTGAACTTAATAATCCGCTTTGCTCATCTTATTACGGGTATTGCGTGGATAGGTGCGTCTTTTTATTTTGTTTGGCTTGATAACCATCTAGAAACGCCACCGCCCGAAAAAGCTAAACAAGGCATTAAAGGGGATTTATGGGCAATTCATGGTGGCGGTTTTTATGAAGTAGCTAAATATCAATTAGCGCCCCCAAAAATGCCCGATAATTTACACTGGTTTAAATGGGAAGCTTACACCACATGGTTAACGGGTTTTTTGTTATTGTCTTTAATATTTTATGTTGGTGCAGACACTTATCTTATAGATAAAAATGTTGCAGATTTAACTCAGTTTCAAGCTATTGCTTATGGTATTGGCGCTATTGTTTTAGGTGTTGGCTGTTATGAATTTTTAGTGCGTACTCAGCTTAAAGAACACGGTTTAATTTTAGGGATTATTTTATTAATTTTAATCACGGCATTTTCATATGGCTTAACACAACTATTTAGCGCGCGTGGTGCCTATATGCATATTGGTGCAATTATTGGCACTATGATGGCAGGCAATGTTTTTTTTGGTATTATTCCCGCGCAAAAAGCACTCGTTGCCGCTGTTGAAAAGGGAGAGGTTCCCGACAGTAAATATGGTTTAAATGCTAAGTTACGTTCTACGCATAATACTTACACTACATTGCCGATCATCTTTATTATGATCAGTAATCATTATCCAATAACTTATAATAGTCAGTATAACTGGTTGGTCTTAGTGGCGATCATCTTGATCACTGCCGCTATTCGTCAATATTTTGTACTGCGTCATTTTGGTAAACAAAAACCACTTATTTTAGTGGCTGCTGTTGCTGCGTTAATTGCACTCGCCTATGCTATAGCGCCACAAAAGTTAGCGTTATCAGCGGTAGAAAAATCACAAAAGATAACCGACTTGCAAGTACAAACAATTATTGAGGCGCGTTGTAGTGTTTGTCATTCATCATCACCCACTGACAATGTCTTTAAAACGGCTCCAGCAGGTGTGATGTTTAATTCATTGGCTGATATTAAACGTTGGGCGCCACGTATTAAAGTGCGCAGTATTGATGCGAGTGATATGCCGTTTATGAATAAAACACAAATGACTAAACAAGAGCGGAGAATTTTGGCATTATGGCTGGTGCAAAATAAATAATACCAAGTTGATTAAGTTCTTTCCCACTCAGCGAGAATTAAAAGGCTTAGAGGCAAGGCATTGATTGAAGAGAATGGTTGTTCCCTTGTCAAAATCAATAACGCAGCATATAAGCCTTTTAAACTCGCCCTTTGGGAGCTTGCTCGAT
>WGGB01000212.1 GCA_015491935.1 Alteromonadaceae bacterium | reverse complement strand
TTTATAGCCATTGTTTTTATTACAATTCTTAGCAATATATTTTATGTAGTGGTGAAATGTGATGCTCTATCTACGAAATCAATACTAGTTTTTTTTCAAATTTTTAACGAAAAACTTGAAAAAAATTAGCAACAATATTTTACATTTAGCTCATTTTGTTGCAATATTAGCGACAAGCCCCCGTAATAAATATGGAATTAACATTATGAAAGCAATGAGAACTAATATGAACAAAATGAACAACGCAAAAGGTTTTACCTTAATTGAATTGATGGTAGTAGTAGCGATTATCGGTATTTTAGCCGCGGTTGCTTTACCTGCTTATTCTGATTATCAAGCTAAGTCTAAAATGACGGCTGGTTTAGGTGAAATTACTGGTGCAAAAACAGAATTTGAAATTAAAGCCAATAATGGTGAAGATTTTGCTGATGTAAAAGCATTAAAAAGCATTAAGAATGCATCAACAAAAAACTGTACTATCACTGCTGTGAATGCTGCTGGTGTTGGTGATATTACGTGTACAATGGTGAATGCACCATCACAAATAGCGGGTAAAATTATTAAATGGTCTCGTGCTGCAACAGGTGAATGGACTTGTTCATCTGACGCTGATAATGCTTATGTGCCTAAAGCTTGTCAATAATAATTAATATTATTAATGAAAAAGCTCCTTCGGGAGCTTTTTTTATATCTAAATTTTATTGATTACTCGATTTTAGTAAAAGTTTATCTAATTATTTATGGACTATTAATATAACCATTTAAAGATTGTTTTAAGACTAATGGATCAAAATAGCCCCTAGTTTTCTAGGTTTATCGTTAAAACTAAGTTACACTAAACATAGTTTATTTTATTTTATTTTATTTTAATTAAATTAAGTTATCCAAGGTGTTATGAAGGGACTACATCAACAATCCAGTTTATTGTCGGCGCTATCAAAGCACGATTTGATCCCAAGTGAGATGATTGAAGAAATCAGCTCGGGTTATATTCAACAAAAAAAGCCCATCATTCGCTATTTAGTCGAAGACAAGCATTTTAATGCCCTTGATATTGCTAAAGTATTATCCACTAGCTTTGGCCATCCATTAGTTTACTTACAAGATTTTGATACTACGTTAATTCCTGAAGGGCTTCGTAACGAAAAGCTGATTATTAAACATCATGCGATGCCATTATTTTTACGCGGCAAAGTGTTGTTTGTGGCGATGTCTGATCCGACTGATTTAAATGCACTAGAAGAAATTCAATTTAACACGGGTTATATTACTGAACTAGTTCTTGCCGATGAGCATAGTTTACAGGCTTGTATTGATAAGGTACTTGAAGATGAAAGTGATGCCCTTGATATTACAGATTTGGATAATGAAGAACTTGCCGACATGGATGTTCAGGATGAGCAGGAAAATAAAAAAGAACAGCTAGACAAAGAAGATGCACCCATAGTTGTTTACATTAATAAAATTTTATTAGATGCCATTAAAAAAGGTGCCTCTGATTTACATTTTGAACCTTATGAAAAAACCTATCGCATTCGTTTTCGTATTGATGGTATTTTAACTGAAGTTGCCACGCCACCTGTTTCATTATCTAGTCGGATGTCCGCGCGTTTAAAAGTTATGTCAAAACTTGATATTGCTGAACGTCGAGTACCACAAGATGGTCGTATTAAATTGGCTTTGTCTAAGAAAAAGTCAATTGACTTTCGTGTCAGTACGCTGCCGACCTTGTGGGGCGAAAAAATAGTAATGCGGATACTTGACTCGTCAAGTGCAATGCTGGGTATTGATATGCTTGGTTATGAACCAGAACAAAAAGCTATTTATATGGAAGCATTAGCTAAACCGCAAGGCATGATTTTAGTGACAGGCCCAACAGGTTCAGGTAAAACAGTTTCATTATATACAGGGTTGAATATATTAAATACCAGTGAGCGCAATATTTCAACGGCTGAAGATCCGGTTGAAATTAACTTAACGGGTATTAATCAAGTGCAAATTAACACTCGAGCAGGGCTTACTTTTCCTAATGCCTTGCGCTCTTTTTTACGACAAGATCCTGATATTGTAATGGTAGGTGAAATTCGAGATCTTGAAACGGCCGAAATTGCCATAAAGGCAGCACAAACAGGGCATTTGGTTTTATCAACCTTGCACACTAATTCAGCAGCAGAAACTCTAACTCGTTTATTAAATATGGGAGTTCCTTCTTATAATGTAGCGAGCTCTGTTTCCATTATTATTGCCCAACGTCTTGCGCGTCGTTTATGTATGCAGTGTCGAGAAGAAGAAGTGTTACCTAAAGATGAATTATTAAGGCAAGGTTTTCCTGAAGATAAAATTGGTAAATTTACATTATATAAAGCAATAGGATGTGAACACTGCACGGGTGGTTACAAAGGTCGTGTAGGGATTTATGAAGTGATAAAAATCAGTGAAAAAACCGCAAGTATTATTATGGAAGGTGGTAATTCCTTAGATATTGCTAAA
>WGGB01000211.1 GCA_015491935.1 Alteromonadaceae bacterium | reverse complement strand
GATAAAAAGTCTTCATAAAAAAGCCAGCAAATAAGCTGGCTGCTATTAAAAAAGAGTGTGGACGATCACCACTTTTTCTTAGGTTGAAATAACATATCTAAATCATCTTCTTCCGATTTTGCTTTTTTCTCTCTATCTTCGGCATTACTTGTTTTAAGTTGGTTAGTAATTTCTTCTAATCTATCGTGTATTTCAGTTTCTTTCGTTTCAGTGTATTCCGTTCTATGTGTGTGTTTGGCTAAGGTTGCTAAGGCTTTTTCAAAATATTGTCTCGCTGAACCTAACATACCTTTTTCTGCAGCTTGATTACCACGCTTTAATAAGCTTTCAATGCTGATTTGTAACTGCATAGCATCAAAGCGCATATCTTCTTGCATAAATGTTTGAGGATCTAAATTCCCTTTTGTTTGTTCAGATCTTAAAATAGCGCGTATTTTTTTTATGGTTTGTAAAATAATAACTAGATGTTGTTCATTGTCAGGTAAAATAAATTTTTCATCTGCCATTGAGCTATTTTCGGCTAAATCGCTTGATGCTTGTAGACGACTTTCCATATCGTTTATGCGGTTTTTAATAGCATTGTTTGGCATTATTTGTGCCATTTTTTTTGCCGCATTTAAACTACGCCGATTTAAAATTTCAATAATTGACGGGTTTGGTGGTAAATTTCCCATCGCAATAATTAATTCTTCAGTTTCGTCAATAATTGCCTTTTGTTTACTTGCTAAAGCGCGTTTTTCTGCTTCTTGCTTCTCTTTGTGTTGCTGCATGGCATTAATAACAACCACTACAACAATTAAGGCAACAATTAGGGCAACAATAATACCGATCATAGTTAATTCTCATTTTTCTTAAAAGCTAACGTTGAGTTTACAAAAAATGTTTTGTAAAGCATAGAACTATGTGCATATTAAGTGGATTAATTTAATTAGCAAATAGTGAAGTGTTATTTTTGAGAAAATAATTACAGCTAATTAACATTTAGTATAGTTTTTTTTAAAAAAAAAGCTAATTACTCAGTATTTATGAATTTTATTTACACAAACTTAAAAGTTATATGGAAAAGTTTTTTAATAAAGGCTATATTTTTGCTCTTATTAAAAAAAATAATCGCCTGTGTATTATGAAGCTGCAACAATTACGCTATATCGTCGAAGTCTTAAATAATAATTTAAATGTATCGGCAACCGCTGAAAACTTATTCACCTCTCAACCCGGTATTAGTAAGCAAGTACGAATGCTTGAAGATGAATTAGGTATTCAAATATTTGGTCGTAGTGGTAAACATCTCACTCATGTTACCTCTGCGGGGCAAGAAGTGATTAATATTGCAGCCGATATATTGTCAAAAGTTGAAGGTATTAAATCAGTTGCCCGTGAATACACGCAACCCGATGAAGGTAAATTGCGTATTGCAACAACGCATACACAAGCACGTTATGCTTTACCTGATGTTATTAAAGGTTTTATTAACAAATATGAAAAAGTTTCCTTGCATATGTATCAAGGAACCCCTGTACAAATAAGTGATGCAGCCGCAAAAGGAGATGCCGACTTTGCCATTGCGACAGAATCGCTACATTTATATAATGACTTAGTCATGTTGCCTTGTTATCACTGGAATCGCAGTATTATTGTGCGAGCTGATCATCCCTTAGCAAATAAACGTGATATCACCATTAAAGATATTGCTCAATATTCATTAGTAACCTATGTGTTTGGTTTTACTGGCCGCTCAGAACTTGATAATGCTTTTAATAATGCAGGTTGTGAACCTAAAATAGCATTTACTGCAACCGATGCTGATGTCATTAAAACTTATGTACGTTTAGGTATTGGTATTGGCGTTGTTGCGACAATGGCGGTTGATCCCAAAATTGATAGTGATTTAGTGACCATTGATGCCAGTCATTTATTTAACTCTAGCACCACTAAAATAGGTTTTAGACGTGGTACCTTTTTACGTGCTTATATGTTTGATTTTATAGAGCGTTTTGCTCCTCATTTAAACCGTGATTTGATCACTAAAGCAATGTTATTAAAAAATAATGCCGAAATAGATGCGTTATTTGCTGATATTGAATTACCCACGCGTTAGTTAATATTTATTTAAAACAAAAATACCAATCAATGATTGGTATTTTTGTTTTAAGGCTTATCTATCAAGAGCTGGTATATTTAGAGAATTAAAAATTGTTAACACTCAATAATATTAACCGCTAAACCACCACGAGAAGTTTCTTTATATTTGGTTTTCATATCATTACCAGTATCCCACATGGTTTTAATCACCTTATCAAGTGATACTTTGTGCATACCACTACCACGTAAAGCTAAACGAGAGGCATTAATCGCTTTAACTGCTCCCATAGCATTACGTTCAATACAGGGCACTTGTACTAAGCCGCCAACAGGGTCGCAGGTTAAACCTAAATTATGTTCCATGCCAATTTCTGCAGCATTTTCAACTTGTGATGGGTTACCGCCTAAAATTTCAGTTAATGCACCGGCAGCCATAGAACAAGCAACTCCAACTTCTCCCTGACAGCCGACTTCTGCACCTGAAATGGAAGCATTGGTTTTATATAAAATACCAATAGCAGCCGCAGTTAATAAATAACGAATGCAGTCATCGTCATCCACAGGTTTTACAAATTTATCGTAATAACATAATACTGCTGGAATAATACCTGCAGCACCATTGGTTGGTGCGGTAACAACACGGCTACCTGCGGCATTTTCTTCATTAACGGCAAGAGCAAATAAGTTTACCCAATCCATAGCGCTTAATGGGTCATTATTATTTTCTACCGATAAAGTACGATGTAAAGCTGGAGCACGACGTGTTACTTTTAAACCACCGGGTAAAATGCCTTCGGTTTTTATGCCTCGATCTACACTGGCACGCATAGCCTGCCAAATATTAATTAACTGCGAGCGAATGGTCTCTTCATTAGCAAGACATTTTTCATTATCCATCATTATGGTGCTAATGCTTAATCCTTTGCTTTTAGCAATGTTAATTAACTCATCGGCAGTTGCAAATATATGTGGACGTTTTATATTGGCGTGTAAAGACAATGCTTTGTCTTTTTCTTTTTCAAAATCACAATCTTTAACAATAAAACCACCACCAATAGAATAATACGTCTCAGATAAAATTAATTTATCTCCTTTTAAGGCGTTTAGTGTCATCGCATTAGCGTGCGCGGGTAAGGTTTTACGACGATGATAAATAATGGCGTTATTTTTGGGAAAATTGACTTGCTGCTGATTATTTAAAGTGATTTTTTGTGTTGCAATAACATGAGCTAAAATTGTTTCGATATCATCAACATTAATCTCTTCTGGCTTTTCACCACTTAAGCCTAATATCACCGCTTTACCTGTGCCATGACCTATGCCCGTTTGTCCTAACGAACCAAATAACTCACAATTGACATTATCAATTTTTGTTAGGAGTTGTTGGCTTGCTAAGTTTTCAACAAAAAGTTTAGCCGCGCGCATTGGACCTACAGTATGTGAACTCGATGGGCCAATACCAATTGAGAACATATCAAATACACTGATCATAATAAAAACCTGAATTAATAATTGATATTTTACTTTTTAGTAAAATTATATTCGGCAATGGTACTGAAAGTTTTTACTATAAACAAGATTTTAATCGTTAGATATAATCTCGAATGCAATAAATTTAGCGAATATGATCAACTAAATTTTTTAAAATTGCTGCAGTAGCACCCCAAATGTTATATTGATTATAGGGCATAAAATGAACTTGGTAACGACGATCTTGCTGTTGTACCCAAACTGACTTTATATTGGCACTATCTAAAAAATGACTTAAAGGTACTTCAAATATTTCTTCTACTTCATCTTGGCTTGCTGACAAATTACTAGCCGTTGGAATAAAAGCGACGACGGGCTTTATCACAAAGCCTGAAATGGTTTGATAAGGATGTAGTTGACCAATAATTTCGCAATCTTTTGGTGCTAATGCTATTTCTTCAAAGGCTTCACGAGTGGCGGTAAATATAATGTTATCATCATCGCTATCGACACGCCCACCAGGTAAACATATTTGCCCACCATGATGACGTAAATGGCTAGCACGTTTGGTGAGTAATATACTCAGTTCATTATTGTTTTCTATAATGGGTAATAAGACTGCGGCTTGTTTCAATTTACCGTTAGAATCTTTTGGGTTATAACGATATTTATGCGTAGAAGCCGCTAATGAGTTGATTTGAAAGCGTTGTAAAAACTCATTTCTAGTCACAATAGTTATCCTTTTACTGCTATTTTTATTGTCTACTCACTTCTCTTTATAGTTTATTACAGCTTTGATAAAATCGGCAATATTTTATTGACTTTATCAAAGGTTTCTTGATATTCGTCATTAACTTGTGAGTCGGCAACTAAACCACCACCCGCCCAGCAAAAGATATTTTTTTCTTTAGCATTGGTTTGTTGGCAGATTAAGGTGCGAATAGTAATGCTGGTATCCATGCGACCGCAAGCTGAAATATAACCGATAGATCCACAATAAATACTACGCTTATGGGGCTCTAATTGCTCGATAATTTCCATCGCTCTGACTTTGGGTGCGCCAGTAATTGAACCACCAGGAAAAGCGCCACGTAATAAGTCGAGAGGGCGTTTATTTTTACTTAGTTGCCCTTCAACGGTACTCACTAAATGATGTACGGCAGGAAAGCTTTCGATAGCAAAAAGTTTAGGTACTTTCACGCTACCTGCAATACATGACTTACTAATATCGTTACGGAGTAAATCAACAATCATTAAGTTTTCGGCTTGATCTTTTACTGCGTTTTTTAGTTCGTTTGCATAGGCTTGGTCTTGTTGTTTATCTAAACTTCTGGGTCGAGTGCCTTTTATTGGTTTAGTCTGTACTTTATTTTGTTGATCTACCTGTAAAAATCGTTCTGGCGAAATGCTGAGTATGGCAGCATGATCAAAACGCATAAAAGCTGAAAAAGGAGCATTGTTTGCGGCTCTTAGGGCTAAGTAAGCTTGAAATTCATCACCTTGATATTGCGCTTTAAACCGCTGTGCTAAGTTAATTTGATAGCAATCACCACTAAGTAAATATTCTTGTACTTGTTTAAATTTTTTAGCATAGGCGCTTTTATTTATATTACTTTGCCACGGTTTAGTTATTTTAAATGCTTCTTTTTGTCGTTGTGATGATACTGGTATGGCTATCTTTTGAGTTAACTTGAGTATTTTCTCTTGCCAAAATTGTTTTTCATTGGCATTAGCAATGAGCCAAAATTGATGAGTGTTATGATCATAAATAATGGCTTGCTGATAAATTCCTATCGCCATATCAGGTAGATCAATATCCTGTTGTGCAACATTAGGCAATGCTTCAAATTGCTGTCCTAAATCATAAGCAAAATAGCCTACAGCGCCACCAATAAAAGGTAATTCACTATGCGGTAAATGATGCTGGGAAAAAAGTTGCTGTTGATAATAATCGACTAATGATAACGGATCAGTGTTACTGCATTTACTCTCTATAACTTCGCCTTTTGCATCATAAAAGTTTATTTGCGTATTTTTGTTATGGGTAGTTAAGGTTATTTGCGGGCTAAATACCATAATATCGACTTGGCAGTCTTCATGAGAACTGTCACAAGAGTCTAGCCAAAAAGCCCAAGGTTGTTCGGCGAAATAAGCAAATAATTGCTCAGCTTTTACTGAGGCATTAAGGTTCAGTTGAGTGATAGTCATAGCTGGTTTTAACAAAGTGTATTCTTCAATATAGTCAGTAATAAGTTAAGTGATAAATTAAGTAAAAAGTTAAGCAAAAATATGGTAGCGCTGTTATAAGCAGGGTATCATATCGGCAAAATTTTTACTTTCAAGCTAGAATTACAGAATAATTTTTTAGTTACTGATAATACCACTGATCTTTTAACAAAATAGAAGAGACCGCAATGACCATTATTAAACAACAAGATTTTATCGACAGTATTGAAGATTCATTACAATATATTTCTTATTATCATCCACTCGATTTTATTCAGGCATTAGAAAAAGCCTATAACAAAGAGCAATCTCAGCCGGCTAAAGATGCCATTGCACAAATTTTAATTAATTCACGTATGTCGGCAATGGGCAAACGACCTATTTGTCAAGATACGGGGATCGTCACTTGTTTTGTTAAAATAGGCATGGATGTTAAATGGGATAAAACTGATTTAACGGTGCAACAAATGGTTGATGAAGGGACACGTCGAGCTTATTTGAATCCTGATAATCCATTACGTGCTTCTATTGTATCGGATCCTGCGGGTGCGCGTATAAATACTCGTGATAATACGCCTGCGGTTGTGCATATAGATATAGTCGCTGGTGATAAAATTGAAGTAATGATAGCTGCTAAAGGCGGTGGTAGTGAAAACAAAACGAAAATGGTCATGCTTAACCCGAGTGATTCTATTGCTGATTGGGTAGTTAAAACCTTGCCAACAATGGGCGCTGGTTGGTGTCCACCAGGAATGTTAGGTATAGGCATTGGTGGTACGGCTGAAAAAGCAGGCGTGTTAGCCAAAGAAAGTTTAATGGACAGTGTTGATATTCAAGAACTAATTGACCGTGGCGCAGAAACTGCCGAAGAAAAATTACGTTTAGAAATTTTTGAACGGGTTAATAAACTCGGTATTGGCGCACAGGGTTTAGGTGGTTTAACAACGGTTGTTGACGTTAAAATTAAAAGTGTCCCCACTCATGCGGCCTCTAAGCCTTTAGTGATGATCCCAAATTGTGCTGCAACGCGCCATGTACATTTTCATCTTGATGGTACTGGCCCTGCTAATTTAACCCCACCAAAACTTGAACAATGGCCAGAGATCACTTGGGAAGTCGGGGAAAATGCTCGTCGTGTTAATGTTGATGAACTGAAAAAAGCGGATGTTAGTTCATGGAAAACAGGTGAAACGGTATTACTTACTGGCACTATCTTAACGGGACGTGATGCAGCACATAAACGAATTCAAGAAATGTTAGCTAAAGGTGAAAAGCTGCCAGTAGACTTTACCGACAAGTTTATTTATTACGTAGGCCCTGTTGATGCTGTTGGTGATGAAGCCGTTGGTCCAGCAGGCCCAACAACAGCGACACGCATGGATAAATATACTGAAATGATGCTGACCGAAACCGGCTTACTTGGCACAATTGGTAAAGCAGAACGCGGTGCAGCAACCGTTGAAACCATTAAAAATCATAAATCTGTGTATTTAATGGCGGTTGGTGGTGCTGCTTATTTAGTGTCTAAAGCGGTTAAAAAAGCGAGAGTTGTCGCCTTTGAAGAATTAGGTATGGAAGCTATTTATGAGTTTGAAGTTGAAGATATGCCCGTAACGGTTGCGGTAGACAGCAATGGTGAGTCTGCGCATGTTACTGGACCTGCAATTTGGCAAAAGAAAATAGAAGTACTTGAGCAAAAGCTAACAAGCGAATAATAAAAACAAACGCTCTATTTTATAGGGCGTTTTTTTATTGATATGTTTCAAAATAAAATATAAAAATATAAGAATAGGAAAATGGTTATGAGAACAAAATTACTCTCTTTATTATTTGCTACTTGTTTATCTTCAGCAAGTTATGCAACAAGTAATGTAAGCGAATTACAAACACAAGAAGTGTTTACGGTTGAAAAACTCAATAGCTTAAATCAATTGCACGATGTAGTGGTATCTCCCGATGGTAACTATTTGGTTTATGGTGTTAAAGACGGTACGGTAGGTAAATCTAATCATCTTTACTTAAAAAATATTGCCACAGGTAACGTGAAGCAAATTACTAGCAACAAATCTTCTGAATGGAATGTCGTTTGGGCGAAGAATAGCAAGTCAGTCTATTTTTTATCAACACGTAGCGGTAGCGCACAAATATGGAAATTAGCGCTTAATGGTGGTGAAGCACAACAAGTGAGTAATTTAGCGCTTGATGTAAATGGTTTCAAGGTTTCAAATGACGAAAAACTATTTGCCTTAGCGATTAGTGTCAAACCAGATTGTATAGAACCTGATAATGGCTTTTCTTGTACACAAGCGGCAATGAAAAAAGTCAAAGAACAAAAACATAATACCCGTGTTTATAATAATTTAATGGTGCGTCATTGGGATATATGGTTAACAGATTTTAAAGAGCATTTATTTGTGGCACGTAAACATGATAATGCTTTGATCACCACAGCTAAAGATCTTATTCCTCGTTGGCAAGATAGTATTGCTAGCATTAGTGAAGTGGCCATTGACCCACAAATGAAATCACTTGTTTTTACAGCAAAAAACTCAGCAACGGCTAAAGATAACCACTCACACGCTTGGACAACTAACTTTGATTTATTTGAAGTTAATTTAAGCTCTTATCAAATAAAAAATATTACCAGCGAAAATAAAGCATGGGATGCCAACCCTGTATTTTCAAGCGATGGTCGCTTTTTAGCATATAAAGCAATGACAACGCCAGGTTATGAGTCTGATAAATTTTCTTTACGATTACGTGATAACGTGACGGGACGAATAAGCAAGGTTGCACAAAACTGGGATCGTTCTGTGAGTGAACTTATTTTTGCTGATGATAATCGAACGTTAGTCGTTACGGCACAAGATATTGGGCAAAAAAGTATTTTTGTGATTAATTCTGAATTTGGTGATGTGCGTGCGATTTATAGTGAAGGCACTAATAATTCATTATCAAGTGCTGGTGACAGTGTTTACTTTTCTCACAATGATTTAGCTCATCCAAGTAATGTTTACACAGTAAAAACAGACGGTTATGGTTTAAAGCAACTTACTCATGTTAACCAAAAAAAATTAGCTAAAATTAAATTTTCTGCTTTTGAACAATTTCATTTTAAGGGGTGGAATGATGAAACGGTTTATGGTTATTTATTAAAACCTGCCAACTTTGAGCAAGGTAAAAAATACCCAATGGCATTTTTAGTGCATGGTGGCCCACAAGGTAGCTTTGGAAATATGTTTAATTACCGTTGGAATGCACAATTATGGGCGGCACAAGGTTACGGTGTCGTGATGATTGATTTTCATGGTTCAACGGGCTATGGACAAAAATTTACTGATGCCATTGCCCGTGATTGGGGCGGAAAACCGTTAGAAGATTTGCAAAAAGGTTTTGATTTTATTGTTAAGCAACAGCCTTGGTTAGAGGGTGATAATGCTTGTGCATTAGGCGCATCTTATGGTGGTTACATGATGAACTGGATCCAAGGACATTGGTCAGATCGTTTTAAATGTATTGTTAACCATGCGGGTTTATTTGATATGCCGAGCTTTTATCAATCGACTGATGAATTATGGTTTCCTGAGCATGATTTAGGTGGCCCAGCTTGGAGCGGAAGTGAGGATTATACTAAGTTTAATCCTTCTGCCTTTGTAAAAAACTGGCATACACCAATGTTAGTTATACAAGGTGAACTTGATTACCGCGTACCCTATGCGCAAAGTTTAGGCGCCTTTACTGCACTACAACGTAATGGTATCGACAGTAAGTTAATCATGTTTAAAGACGAAGACCATCATATTCGCAACCCTGATAATTTAATTTTTTGGTATAACCAAGTGTTTGCTTGGATGAAGCTACATACCTCAAAACAAGATACCTCAAAACAAGATACTTCAAAAACACTTTAAAAATAACCATCTAGGCGAATTTTAGGAAGAATAGGCTTTATTCGATAATACTTAATTTAAACGTTAGCACGAGCTAGCGTTTAAATTATTCATGGCTTTGTAAAAAGTAACCAACTTTTAGTGACCTTTATTTAAATAAGTGCTTTAATAACTGTTTATAATTACAGTTATTTAGGTTGCCAATGTCTTTTTTTAATCATATTCCCTTTTCTGACACTCAAGTTATTTTAATTTCTCTACTTTTTATTTTTGTACTATTTAGCCTTTTTTTTGTTTTACTAGGAAAAAAAATAGCTCAAATTTCTGTTAATCAACAAAATAATTTAGCTATTGAAGAAACTAGGCAACAAGCTTTTGTTACGGCTAATGAAGTGTTAGCCTCACAAATTAGTCAGTTACAGCAACAATTAAGTATTAACCAACAATATTTAACAACAGCACAACAAGAATTAAAAACTCATTTTGAGCAACAAGTTGCTGATTTAAAAATAAAAACATTAAGACAATTGGCGGAGCAAACCAGCAGCCAAGAAGAAAAGTTAACGCTGTTTAATCAAAAAATAACGAGTATATTGAATGAACACAACACACAATTTACAAAAACGCAGCTCAGTTCTTTAGACCAACTTATTGAGCACTTGAATAAAACCACACAAGCCAATCGAGATGAGCTAAATAAAACATTAGCAGATAATAGTGAAGCGCTGGCGAAACGCTTTGATGGTTTAACCCTATCTACCGATAATCGTTTAAAAGATATTGCCGCACAGGTTGAAAAACGCTTAAGTGATGGTTTTGATAAAACCACTAAAACGTTTAATGATATATTAAAGCGTTTAGCACTTATTGATGATGCACAGAAAAAAATTACTGAGTTGTCTACTAATGTGGTGAGTTTGCAAGAAGTGCTAAACGACAAACGCTCGCGTGGTGCTTTTGGTGAAGTGCAATTAAATTCGTTAATTCGTAATGTGTTACCAGAGCAACATTTTAAAATACAACATACCTTATCAAACGGCAAAATTGCCGACTGCTTGCTGATATTACCAGAGCCAACAGGCAATGTAGTGATAGATTCCAAATTTCCATTAGAAAGTTATCGTAAAATGATGGATAACAGCTTGGCAGATACAGATCGAAAAATAGCTGAGCGACAATTTAAACAAGATATTAAAAAGCATATTAACGATATTAGTGATAAATATTTAATTGAACATGAAACTTCAGATGGTGCATTAATGTTTATTCCTGCCGAGGCAGTGTTTGCTGAAATTCATGCTCATCATAGCGATCTTGTTGAATTAGCCAATAAACGTAGTGTGTGGTTAGCATCGCCAACCACGTTAATGGCTATATTAACCACCGCAAAGTCGGTATTAAAAGATCAAGCAACGCGTGAACAAATTCATGTTATTCAAGCACATTTAGCTGATTTAGCGGGTGATTTTAATCGCTTTAGAGGTCGTTTTGATAATTTAGCCAAACATATTGACCAAGCAGCAAATGATGTTAAGCAAATAAACACCTCGGCACAAAAAATATCCACGCGTTTTGAAAAAATAGAGCAAGTAGAGTTAGAAAAAAGTAGCGATAGACTCGCTACTTTACCTTAAGGTTAAAGTATTTTTGTTAGATAAGGTTAACCAGTAAAGGCAACATTCACAAAAACTACCGTTAATAAAATAGGGCAAACAAAGCGTAAGTAATTACCCCAAAGTTTTAATTTAGGTTTGTTTTCTTGTAGAGCTTTATCGCTGAGTTTGTTGCCTCTATTCCAAATCCACCCCACAACGATAAAATAAAATAAACACATTAATGGCTGCATTATGGTCGTTAATAAGCGAATAACTAAGCCAAATAAAGCGTCAAAGTTGGCAATGAGTAACATACTAGCAATTAATACCACCAGAGAAACCAACCAAGTTGCTTTGGGGCGACTCATGCCTTTGTCTTCAACTAAATAGGAAACCGGCACTTCGGTTGAAGAAATAGTAGAAGTTAAAGCGGCAATAGATAATAGCGAGAAAAAACCAATAGCGACAATTAAGCCAATAGCGCCCATTGATTCAAATAAAGTGGGTAATATTTGAAATATAAGCTGACCTTCGCCTATTAAATGATGATCTACAAAGACTTGTTGCCCTGAATGTTGAGCAACAAATAAAGCTGGAATAATCAATAAGCCTGCCATAAAGGCGATAAAGGTATCTAATGCGGCAATAGACAGCACTAATTTACCAATGTCTTTGTCTTTTTGCATATAAGAGCCATAAACCATCATACCGCCAACACCAATAGACAGTGAAAAAAAGGCTTGTCCCATTGCTGATATAATCAATTTAGAATTTAATACTTGGCTAAAATCAGGAATTAAATACAGAGCCAAACCTTCGCTAGCTCCGTCTTGCTGTAATATATAAATAATTAAACCAATGAGCATGATAAGCAGTAATGGCATTAACCGAGCAGACCATTTTTCGATACCCGCATGAACTCCTTGGTGAATAATGGTTGCGCCCAATAGAATAAAAATAGGTGTAAAAATAACGTTTCGTAAAGTGCTTGAAGTTGATAGCCAGTGTGATAAATCAATCAAGCCCAATAATTCAGTTACGGCTGATAGTGCGTGAGCCAGCATCCAGCCTGCAACAATGGTATAAAAACTTAACATCATTAAGGCACCGACTAAGCCGATTTTTCCCGCCATTCTACCCACACTAGGGCAACTGTCTTTACACGCATATTCAAGTGCACTCACTGGGTTTCTTTGTGCTTGGTTACCAATATATATTTCAGCATATAAAGCGGGTAAGGCAAGTAATAGGGTGACTAATAAGTACACAAATAGAAAAGCGCCGCCGCCATTATTTGCGGCTTGTGTGGGAAAACCCCAAATATTACCCAAACCAATAGCAGAGCCAGCTGCGGCTAATACAAAACCAATACGTGAATGAAAAGAGTCTCTTACGTTTGTCATAAATGTAAAATATTGTTATTTTTATTTGCGTTGAGCTTACCGAGTTACGTTAGTTTATGGAAGAGTTTTACAAAAAAATGCTTTATTTAGCCAAAGAATCCTTGAAAATTTAATGTTATAGTGCCATTTAACTAGCCACATTGATTAAATAGAAGTAGAGAGCACGATGTTGCAATTTAAAATAATTCCGGTTACTCCTTTTCAACAAAATTGTACCTTATTTTGGTGTGACGAAATGATGCAGGCAGCAGTGGTTGATCCTGGTGGAGATGTTGAAAAAATTATTGCTGCACTCGATAGTGCTAAACTCACCTTGTCAAAAATATTATTAACTCATGCTCATATTGATCACGCAGGAGCAACTAATGCGTTAGCTAAACACTACGGCGTTGGCATAGAAGGACCGCAAAAAGAAGATCAATTTTGGATAGATTTAATTCCTCAGCAAAAAGATCGTTTTGGTTTTGCTCATGCAGAATCATTTACGCCTGATCGCTGGCTAGAGCAGGGCGATATAGTTACTTTTGGTAATATCGAGCTAGAAGTGTATTTTTGTCCTGGCCATACACCAGGTCATGTGGTGTTTTTTCATCGTAAAAGTAAATTAGCACAAGTAGGTGATGTCTTGTTTAAAGGCTCTATAGGCCGTACTGATTTTCCGCGAGGTGATCACTCAACTTTAATCAAATCTATTCGAGAAAATTTATTTCTTTTAGGTGATGATGTGCGTTTTATACCTGGGCATGGACCAATGAGTACTTTTGGTGAAGAGCGCCGTTCGAATCCTTTTGTTGGTGATCAGGTTTTTAGTAAATAGGTAAGGGATATTATGCCTTCATTGGTATTTAAAACTCAACGACGTTTAAAAAAAATGGATCGAAGTAAGATATTTCAGGGATTAGTTATCACTGTTATTTTACTTTCCGCTTTATTAATTGGCGCGAAAACTTATAACTTATCAGACAACGTTATGTCGCTATTATCCGTATTTGATTTAGCGATCACTATATTTTTTGTTTTTGAAATTATAATTCGCTTTTTAGCTTGCCCCAAAAAGAAAAGTTTTTTTAGCGATGGCTGGAATATTTTTGACACTATTATTGTCGTCGGTAGTTTAATACCTGTAGGTGGTTCAGGTGTTTTATTAGCACGGTTATTACGAATTTTTAGAGTGTTACGTTTAGTTTCTATGGTGCCAGAATTACGAATATTAATTAATGCTTTGTTAAAAGCTATTCCTCGAATGGGCTATATTGCCTTGTTAATGTTTGTTATTTTTTATATTTATGCGGCAACTGGCAGTATGTTTTTTCATTCAATTAATGAAACATTATGGGGCGATGTTTCTATTTCTATGTTAACGCTATTTCGCATAGCAACTTTTGAGGATTGGACTGATGTGATGTATGAAACTATGACTATATATCCTTTAAGTTGGACTTATTATCTAAGTTTTATCTTTTTAACCGCCTTTGTTTTTTTAAATATGATGGTGGGCACTGTGCTTGAAGTCATGAGCCAAGAGCATGAAAACTATCGCGCAGAACAACATGGTGAAACCCCTGATGGTGGTGAACACGCTAGTCGTGCGCAAATACAAGCACTAGAAAAAGAGCTTGTTGAGATAAAAGCATTACTTAAGCCGTTAAAGCCACATTAGTTACGGGGGCCTGTAATGATTTTTTACGTATTTTACCAGGTGTTTCATTAAAACGTTGTTTAAAAGCCTTGCTAAATGCCGCTTCTGATGAATAACCTGCGTATTGTGCAATAGTAAACATTGGATCTTTACTTACTTCAAGCCTTGTTTTAGCTTTTTGCATTCGCCAATTTAATAAATACGTTTTAGGTGGAATACCAATAAGTTTTGAAAATTTATCAGTAAAAGCGGTACGAGACATTGCGACACGTGAGCCTAGTTTTTCAACGGTTAACGTTGCTTTTTCATCATTATGGATTAAATTAAGCGCTTGTCCTATTTGAGGATCGTTTAACGCAGAAAGGTAACAAGCTCCTCCTTTAGCACAATTTTTTTGACCATTATTTTTAATATGCGTTCGTAATAATTGAATAAACAATACCTCAGTTAAACGATCAATAATTACTGTTGACCCTGGGCTTGGAGTACGAGATTCACAAGCCAATACATTAGTTAACATTCTTAACCATTCTAATTCAGGTGTTTCTACCGCTTTTATATGAATAAAATTAGGTAAATCTCGTAAAAAAGGATGGCTTAATGAGTTATCGTGAGTGAAAGAGCCACATATTAATGAAGTAACATTGTCTTTTTTTTGTTCACAACAGGCAAAAGGATTTTGGTGATTTAATAATTGTGAAACTACATCATCACCAGGTAAAAGCTTACTTTTGGGCATATCACTAATGCTATGGCTACCACCAGTAGGAAAAGCGACAATATCTCCGGTATCTAAATGGATTTTATTATCTTTAGCCAATGTCAACCAACAACTACCTGAAATAACAATATGAAAAAGACCTATATCACTTTTATCAACTTGCATTCCCCAAGGTGAGGAAAAATCATTACAAGAAAATGTCTTAGCGCTAATTCGCAATGTTTTCAGAATGTCAGCTAATGCATCCAAAGTTTGTATAGGATTATTCAAAATAATGGCCTTTCAGTTTCATAAAGTATAAAGTGATACAAAATAACAAAAATATCGGGTTTATTATCATTTTTTGTTCTATTTAAATGTGGATAATAGCGTTTATGAAATATAGTGTAAATAAATTTTGGCTTAATAAGGTCTTTATACTATATATAAAATTAATTTTAATAAGGAATGTATCTTAATGAATATATTTAAGCCTTTTTTATTAGTGTTATTGACACTTTTAACAACCGTGATTTCTTTTTCAAATATAGCAATGGATAATATAGATAAATCGCCTTATAAAGTGATTGACAAGGTTGGTCATAAGTTATTTTCTGATATTGCAATGCTTTCGCCTGAGCAACGCAAACAACCGAAAGTAATGGAGAAATTAATAGAAAAGGATTTAATGCCTTATGTTGATTATCGTTATACTAGTTATATGATTTTAGGAAGATATGTAAGAACGGCGACTAAAGCACAACGCAATGCTTTTGTTGATGTTATGCGAAAATATTTAGCAATGATTTATGCGCAAGCTTTAACTAAATATAAAAACCAACAAGTTAAATTTGAACGAGAAAGATCAGTCGGAAAAAGCCGTATAGCAGTCGTACATACCGAAATAATAGAACAAGGTTCACAACCCATTGATATTGCTTTTAAATTACGTCGTAACAAAACAACAGGTCGATGGAAAGTGTTTGATTTAGTCGTTGAAGGTATTGGCTTAGTTAGTACAGAGCAGGCTGAAATAACGAATCAAATTAGAGAAAGTAATTTAGATTCAGTTATTAAGTTGTTGCGTAATAAGGTCAATAAAAATTAAGCTTTAAAATTTAGCTGATTAAAAAGTGTATTTCTTATTTTAATTATATAAAAATAGGTAATTGACCTAATTGCTATTATAATCCACGTAATTATAGTTGATTATTTTTTAGGTACGTTATGAGTGTTGATGCCATCGGTTTACCCGCAGAGCTTTTAAAAGCAGTAAAAGCTTGCGGGTATAAAAATTTAACGCCGATACAGCAAAAGTCTATTCCAGAGATCCGTAAAGGTAGCGATATTATCGCGAGTGCACAAACGGGAACAGGTAAAACGGCCGCTTTTTCATTGCCGTTATTAGAGCTACTGTTATCTTTAAATCAAGGTCAAAATGACCTGCAAAAAAACACTAAACTTAAAGCCTTAATTCTTACGCCAACACGGGAACTTGCACGGCAAGTTTATGAAAATGTAAAAAATTATAGTCAGTTTACAAATATTAAATCAGCTGTTGTTTATGGTGGTGGTGCAATGCCGTCACAAACTAAAATATTACAACAAGGCGTTGATGTTTTAGTTGCGACTCCGGGACGTTTACTCGAACATTTAGCGCTTAATCATGTTAATTTAGCACAGGTTAAATATTTAGTACTTGATGAAGCTGATCGTATGCTTGATATGGGGTTTATGACAGATATTGAAAAAATACTCTTGTCTATTAAACATAAATATCAAACAGTATTATTTTCGGCAACCTTTTCTGAAAAGGTTAAACTATTAGCCAATAAATTTTTAAAAACACCTAAAACTATTGAAATTTCTAAACAAAATAGCACTTCTGGTAAAGTAAAGCAGCAGGTTTATTGGGTTAGCGAAGCGCGTAAACGTGAATTACTATCTGAGTTGATTGGTGTTAATAATTGGCAACAAGTACTTGTTTTTGCTGGCACCAAAGAAAGTGCCAATGTACTTGCTAAAGAGCTAAAGCTTGATGGTATAAAAGCTGCCTTATGTCATGGCGATAAATCTCAAGGCGCACGTAACAAAGCTTTAGACGATTTTAGAGAAGGTAAAGTGAGAGTATTGGTGGCTACTGATGTTGCTGCGCGTGGTTTAGACATTGAAGATCTACCTTATGTGGTTAATTTTCATTTACCCTTTTTAGCTGAAGATTATGTGCACCGCATCGGCCGTACGGGGCGAGCGGGTAAAAATGGTACCGCTGTGTCTTTAGTTAGTCCTAAAGATGTAAAGTTTTTAGAAAACATAGAAGCGCTAATAGAGCGAAAATTTGAGCGTATCGTTTTACCTGGCTATGAATTTGATGCTCAGCAAGAGCCTTTAGTTAAAAAGAATAATAACCAAAATAGTAACAATGAAGAACTGAATAATAAAAACCGTTATCAGCGTACATTAGCTAAAAATCAATTATTAGCTAAAAAAGCGGCGAGTAATGAAAAGCCTAAAAAGACTAAAGTAAAGGTTAAAAGTAAGCCTAAGAATAAAGTAGCTAAAGCGAATAAAAAGCGTAAAAAATAACTTTTTAATATCAGTTTAAAAAATAAAAGCCTAATTAGATAAAATAATTAGGCTTTTTATTGAAGTTCAAATTTTAAGATAAAACCTAAATCAGATTTAAATTGCGCTTCATATTCATTTTTTGTCGATAAAGTGCTTGATCTGCTCTTTCAAAAAAAGATTTTTCATTATCCGCTCGATTCATAAAAGTACAACCTAAACTACAAGTTAATTGATGTTTTGCCAATAATGCATCATTATTAATTGCGATATTAATACGCTTTTCAATGATCTGTAACGAATTATCGCTAGCATTTTCAACAATAATAGCAAATTCATCACCACCAAAACGAAAAACACTATCACAATCCCTTACACTACTAAGCAGCGATTTTGCTACGTGTTGAAGAACTAAGTCACCTTCATGGTGTCCGTAAGTATCGTTTATGGCTTTAAACTTATTCAAATCACCTAAAATTAGCCCCACTTGAGTTTGATGACGGTTAGCTTGGTGAATAGCTCGGGTTAATTGTTTATCAAAATAACGACGATTTCCTAGATTTGTTAGTGCATCTTGCATTGCTAACTTGGTTGCTAATTGATAACTTAAGGCATTTCTTAATGGATATAACAAGTGTTGATGCAGTTGATGCAAAATTTTATATTTAGAAATACTAATAGGCTTATTGACCGAATAAGTTAATACACCAATAAATTCATTTTCAATTTTTAGTTCAAATGTTCGTTCAACTTTAGCCGTTCTACTTCCTTTAACGCTGCAGCTAAAATTTGGACTTTTAAAATATAAACCCGAAAAATCAACTAATTTTTCAGCTTCTTTTGAGAAAATAGCTAATAACTCTTCTAAATCTAACGTAGTTTGTAAGCGCTCTAGTAAAACTAGACCAGGTATAAAGCTATCATTATGATTTCGATTAAATACACTAAAAGTATTTTTATGAACGAAATTATTCTCGGTAAAATGACGTTCAAGTAAATTTAATGTTTGCATATTAGTACCTTCCAAAGCGAATAAATAACACTACGATGAAATAAGGTTTAACTATTTTCTGCTGATAGGGAGTTATAACCTTGTTCGATACTTTGATTTAAAGCAAATTTCATGCCTGTAATTTTTTTTGTTTTTTTATTGTGTAATATTTTGATTTATAAAAGATTAGTTTTATAAATATGCTATTATTATGAAGAGCCATTATTATGGCGGCAATTTATTGCCGTTATCACAAGATAATAACTAAGCTAAAACTAAGGCAAAAAGGATCTTTATGACTAGCCATATTGAAATTCTTGCTATTTTAACTAGCGCCGTATTTTGCGTATGGTTATTTCGGCGTTTGAAATTACCTGCTATTTTGGCTTATTTAGTTGCTGGAACTTTAATTGGTGAACATGGTTTAGCTTGGGCAAGTGACCAAGCCGATTATGATACTTTTGCTGAGCTAGGTATCGTATTTTTACTTTTTACCTTAGGGTTAGAGTTTTCATTACCTAAATTACTTGCAATGCGACATTTAGTTTTTTCAGTGGGTGCTTTGCAAGTTGGTATCACATTATTACTCTTTTTAATTATTGCAATGTTACTGGGGGAAAATTTTACCAGTGCTCTTGTTATTGGTGGTGTATTGGCTCTGTCTTCTACAGCCATTGTTATTCGGCAATTAAGTGATTCGGGTGATATAAAGCGAAAATCGGGGCAAATTTCAGTGGCCATTTTGCTTTTTCAAGATGTTGCTGTTGTCCCTTTATTAATTATTATTCCACTACTTTCACAGCAAAGTGGCTCTGCGATGTTAATCGAGTTATTACTCGCCTTAGTTAAAGGTGTTTTTGTGGTAACTTTACTTTTATTCGGGGGTAAATGGTTTTTACCGCGCTTATTTAATGTTATTGCTTCAGTGAGAACTGATGAACTCTTTGTCTTAACAACCTTACTCGTTACTTTAATTGCTTCAGCACTTACGCAGTGGTTTGGCTTATCTATGGCATTAGGCGCATTTTTAGCAGGAATGATGTTAGGCGAAAGTCAATATAAGCATCAATTAGAAGCTGATATTCGCCCATATCGAGATATTCTTTTAGGTTTGTTTTTTATTACCGTTGGTATGAAACTCAACATTAGTATTTTTATTTCTCAACCCATGACTATTTTGAGTGTGCTAATTGGTTTTATGCTCTTAAAAATAGTATTGATCGCTGCATTAGCAAAGCGAGCAGGAGAAAGTAAAAAAGATGCATTAGCGTCAGCATTTATGCTTGCGCAAATGGGAGAATTTGGTTTTGTATTAATTGCTTTAGCTAGTCAGTTTAGTTTGATCTCTGCTGAAATATCTTCTGTTTTATTAGTTGTTGGCGTATTAAGCATGGCAATTACGCCTTTTATGGTTGACCATGCTCGCCGCTGGGCGATTGCTATTTCGCATGAAAAACCCTGTGAAATAGAAGAAAAGGCCTCAAAATTACAAAGTAAAAAATTAGAGAACCATGTCATAATTTGTGGCTTTGGACGGGTAGGGCAAACGGTTAGTCGTTTTTTAAAACAAGAATCTATTGATTTTGTTGCTATTGATATAGATCCTTTGCGCGTGAAAGAATCTCGAGAAGCGGGAGAAAATATTTTATTTGGCACCTCCAGACAAACAGAAATATTAACTGCTGCAGGCTTAGCTAAAGCTAAATTGGTTGTGATTGCTTTTGGTGATGATAAGCAATCTTTAGAAGTGATCCAAAAGGTACGCTCTTTATCAGAGGATGTGCAGATATTAGTGCGTACTCGTACTGATGATTATCTTGAATTAATGCAAAAAGCTGGTGCTAATGAAGTTGTACCTGAAATTTTAGAAGGTAGCTTAATGTTAGTGTCACAAGTGTTGTCATTAACAGGAGTACCCTTTCCTCGAATATTTAGACGAGTGCAAAAAGAACGCAAAGCTCATTACAATCATTTACATGGTTTTTATCAAGGCGAAAAAACTGATTTAGGACCTAACGCGATTGATCGTATTGAATTTTCACACGCTGTTTTACTTACCGAAAACGCTTATGCTATTGGTCATTCTATCGCCTCTCTTAACTTAAAAGAGCGCAGAGTAGAGTTAACGGCTTTACAGCGTGATGAAACCGAATTAGAAAATCCCGCAGATGATCTTATTTTACAAGCCCAAGACACTTTAATTTTACGAGGTAAACCAAGACGAGTGGAGCGTGCTGAGCGTTTTTTACAACTTGGTAGCTAAAATTAAATAGATAAAAAACTACGGATGTTATCTTCTTGTGCTAATGCATCATTAAAACCAAGCTTGATCAGATCGCGGCAATAATGCTTATCGAATAATAAATAACTTAAAATACTTGATTCACTTTCGTCTGATATACCTATAGTGCGTAATAATAGTCGAATAGATAGGGGGATTTCATTATAGTATTTTAAAGCAATGGCATTAAAGTCATGACTTGGATTGATTAAAAAGTTTTCAATGTTTTTTAAGCCTTCTTGTGTCTTTTGTTTTGATTTATCAATAAGTTTAAGTGTGTTATTAACGCGCTGCATACGTTCTAAATCACTTTGTAAGGTATCAGCAAAGACACTATCTAGCATATGCCCTGCAATCGTTGCAATACTAGGAGGATGAGGATTATTTTCTAGTTTATGTAAGCCTTCTTTGGGTTGTTCAACACCAATTATAAAAATACGTTCTGCCCCCAAATGAATAGCAGGGCTTAAGGGAGATAATTGATGAATAGATCCATCACCAAAATGCTGGTGCCCTATTTTAACGGAAGGAAATAGCATAGGAATAGCTGACGATGCCATTAAGTGATCGCAGGTTATTTGGGTTTTGTTACCTCTGCGTTTTGCTCTATTCCAAGGGGAAATATTTTTGTGGGCTTGATAAAAACTAATAGAATCACTGCTGTTGTAGCTTGAAGCAGTAATAGATAGTGCTGATAAATAGCCTTTTAAAATATTTTTATCAATGCGTTTAAAGTCGACAACCTTATTTAATAAAACTCGTAAAGGTTCATTATTCAAAATACTACGGGCAGGCTTATTCGCGTAATCAGCTTGAAAGCTAGATAATATACCTTGCGAAATATGTCCTAATACATGGCTAGCATCACTTGAATATATTTGATCTGTGGTGAGATTTTTCCATATCCATTCTAATTTTTTTACTCCTAAATGAAAACATGAGGCATAACAAGCCAATGCTGAAGCATTAATAGAGCCTGCTGAGGTGCCGCAAATAATAGGAAAAGGAATACCATGGTTGCGTGGCATAAATTGAGCAATCGCTTTAAGTACGCCTACTTGGTAAGCCGCACGAGCGCCACCACCCGTTAACACTAAAGCACTTTTACTACCTCGGTAATTTATTTTTGACATAAAACCTTAAAATTTTAATTTTAATATTCTAAGTATATCAACTAAAAAGAAAATTAATAAATTATTGCACGGCTATTTTTATTTAATCGCGAATTTAGGAATTAAATGGATATAAATGTAGACGAAAAAAAAACCAGCAAAAGCTGGTTTTTTAATGACAAGAATTATTAACTAGAAAATTATTATGAATAACAACGACCAGTTAATTAAATCTAACTGCTTACGCGAGCGTTAGCAGCGCCATATAAAGGTGACTCTTCGTTAATAAGTGCTAAGTTTGCAGAAACCGTTTTCTTTGGTAATTTACTAATCATCAAAGTACCTGTTTTTACAGAACCCTTACTAGCTGCAAATTGTAGAAGATTCTGCCCATTGCATTGAATACCTTTAAAAATTTTTCGAATTTTTAATTTATTCGACTTTAAAAAAGAACGCATACGTTTTTTGTTATCTGCGGCGACATACTCACAAACGCTTTTCGCGATGTTAGCAGCCTGTACCTTGGGTGCAGTAACTACAGACGTTAATAATAAAGCAGTAATGGTAGAAGCTAATAATAATTTTTTCATTTTAATAACCTTAAAATTTGGATTAATTAAAAGAAAAAACCACAGGGTAGTACCTTTTTAGAGGTAACTCCGCTGCCATGGAACGATTGAATATTTAATAAATCGTCTGTAGGCCGGTGGTTTTGCGTAGCATACTTTCATATGCCTTGCCTTTTCTTTGTCTCTTTCAGTATCTCTAAATACGCTATCAAATGCAACTAAAAACTAATTATCCAGGGTAAGAACATAAGCGGTCAAAAAACAGTCGACAGTACTTTTTCAGCATAATCACTATCTAGCGCAGCTTTAAACCGCTTAGCTTTTATCCCTTTTTTACATGTTTTTTCCTGTCTCACATATTCAACGTGATATGTCGTGCTGTAGTCATATTTTCAGCACCATTTTCTCTACGAATGCGGCTGTCATCTTCCCTAAAACTCACACCAAGTACCCAGTGAAGTTCATTCTCTACACTCCAGTGACGGCGTACAGCCTTAGAAAATAATTCACCTGTCTCTTTTAGTGAACAAATAAAATAGCGTCTATCAATCGTCACTTTATCGCCTATGTGCCGATGTGATTCAATCATGCCGACACTTTTTAATCCAGCCCATTTAGAGGTTAAGTCTTTAATGCTACTTAAATCTTCTGTAAGCCAATAACGACAGGTAAAATGTAACCCTTTAGTGGGACCAGGAAGCCAAGTGATATTCCAACATCACACTTGATTAGGACCTGTCGCGCAATGCGTGTTGGCACTTTCCGCTCTTTAATCTGACTACGCCCGCGAGTATTTTGCAACTTTTCTTCATGTAGTACACGATAATAGGTCGACTCAGATGCAATATAAACCCCCTTATCAGCCAATACAGGTTAGGTGGTAGGCTTTTAAATTCATCGCTATTAACGGTCTCTAATAAATGTTTACGCTCTTCCTCTGATAACTTATTTTTAGGCACTGGACGCTGAGCGCTTGGCCTGCCATCGCTTTTAACACCGCCTTCT
>WGGB01000210.1 GCA_015491935.1 Alteromonadaceae bacterium | reverse complement strand
CATTATTAGTATATTATTCATAGCCTTTAAAATATTGACTTACATCAATATTTACTTAGTAACATCACTTTAGATAAAAATAATTTATAAATTGATCTGATAAGGCAAGCCACATATTTTTCTTCTCGGTAAACCGCCATATATAATTTATATAAATAAGCCCTCATTAATAGAAGGCATTATTTTTAAAGCTACGTTAATGTATAAAGAAAACTAAAACCAAAACCTCAAACCTGCAACCATGCTAATGTCTGAACTCTTAGTATTAGCTTGTTTCAATAAGTCAGCTGTTGCTCCATAATTTTTTTGCCATTTTACGCCCAAATAAGGAGCAAACTTTCGACTAAACTCATAACGTAACCTAACACCCAATTCAGAACTAGATAAACCAGAGCCAATACCATATTCAGGTTGATCTTGAGTATAATAATTAGCCTTGATTTGTGGTGTAAGGATCAATCGTTGTGTAAACAAAAAATCAAATTCACCATCTAAACGTATGCCAACATTATCTTTATTGGCTAGCAAATAAATGCTCGTATCAAAAAAGTATGGAGCTAACCCTTGTACACCTAGTGTCGCCCAGTTTTGATTCTTATTTTCCGTACTTTGATCAAAGGTTATCCCCGCTTGAACATCCCAAAAGGGGTAAACAGGACGACTATAGAGTAGTTGATTTTCAGAATCTGTTTCACCAGAAGTTTTTTCACCTTCCGTTTTAAAATAAATTTTATGACTATCACGCCCTATCCATGCTGTTGAATCCCAACTCAATGGGCTTTGTGATTGATCACTAAATTCAAGTTGATCAAATAACACAGAGAATAACATAGGATCTCGTTCTTCCTTGCCCGCTTTTTTAAGCATTTCAATAAGTTTAGCTTCTTTTTCTGGTGAAAAAAGTTTCACGGCATCAGCTGCAAATACGTTAATTGATAGCCCTAAAAAACAAGATAATATTGCAATTACTATTGCATTTTTAGATATTTTCAACATGATTCTAAGCCTCTCTAACCTGTACTCGTCTAAACATTCCCATCATGTGATAAAGCATATGACAGTGAAATGGCCAATCCCCCATCGCATCCATGGTAACTCGAAAACTAATTTTTGATCCTGGTTGAACGATAATCGTATGTTTTTTAGGAATATGATTTTCATCACCCGTTTCTAATTCACTCCAAAGCCCATGTAAGTGCATCGGATGGTTCATCATGGTGTCGTTAATAAAGGTAATTCTGATCCTTTCACCATAAACAAATCGTAACGGTGGCGCTTCATCAAAGGGAATACCATCAATTGACCACATATAACGTTCCATATTCCCCGTTAAATGCAATACCAACTCTCGTTGTGGTTTAGGTAGTGATTTAGTTGAATAAATATTTTTTAAGTCGGCATAAGTTAATACTTTACGACCATTATTTCTAAGTCCAGCCCCAGGATCACTTAATCGATATTGAGGATCGGTAGCACGCATTGTCGTTTGATAACCACGCTTACGCGGTACTTCTATTTGCGGCAATTTCGGATTGAAATCAATCGGCGCAAAATCATCTTGACCTCCCATTTCCATGCTTTCCATGCTTTCCATGTTCATGCCTTTCATGTCCATGCCTTTCATGTCCATGCCTTTCATGTCCATTTTCATTCCCATATCAACCATGGTTAGATTAGGAACAGCATCCATGGCTGGTGCTGATGCTAAAATTGAAGCATTGCTCGTTAACGAGCCTAACGCAAAACCACTACGGTCTATCGCTTGTGCGAAAATGGCGTAAGGTTGTTTGTCGGTATCAGCCTCAATAATGACATCATAAGTTTCAGCAACACCAATACGAAATTCATCAATACTAATAGGCTGCACCAAATTACCATCGGCAGCTACTATTTTCATTTTTAAACCAGGAATACGTATATCAAAAAAGGTCATCGCAGAACTATTAATAAACCTTAAGCGTACCTTTTCACCTTTATTTACTAGTGCTCGCCAGTGTGCATTAGGTGACAGCCCATTCATTAAGAAAGTATAAGTAGCACCTGAAACATCGGATAAATCGCGACTTGACATCCGCATTTTATTCCACATTTTTCGGCCATCCCATGCTTTAACAAGGCCTTTTTCATTGACTTCTTCACTAAAATCACCCACCGTTCTTTGTACATAATTGTAATAATCAGGAGATTTTTTTAAGTTAGAATATATCGTGTTAGGATCGGTATCAGACCAATCAGAAAGCTGCACAACAAAATCTTTATCGTATTCTAAGGCTTCTTTTTCTTTGGGTAAAATAACAATAGCGCCATATAGTCCTGTTTGCTCTTGATAAGCAGAATGGCTGTGATACCAATAAGTACCATGTTGCTGCACTTTAAATTGATAAGTAAAGGTTTCACCTGGAGCTATACCTTCATAACTAAAACCCGGAACGCCATCCATAGTAAAAGGCAAAATAATACCATGCCAATGAAGAGAGCTTGAAACCGATAGTTTATTAGTGACTTTAATGGTTACTGTATCGCCCTCTTGCCAAACTAACGTAGGACCAGCAATTGATTTATTAAACAATGTCGCTTTGGTAGGTGTACCCGTAATATTAACCATTTCTTCAGATATAATTATCTCAAATTGCTTCCCTTGAAGAATAGGCACATCAGGATTACTATTTTCCAGTAGTTCCCCCATCTGCTGAGCAGCAAAAGAGCTAGGTAAATAACTTGCCACCGTAGCTGAAATTGAAGTTAGTGCAATACCTCTAACAAACTGACGTCGAGATATGGGCTGTGTACTTATTTTTTTCATAATATATTCCTTAAAATATTTTATGTTGATTTTGAGCCAGCTATATCTAGCTCATTGCTTTACTAAAATTTAGTGTGCTTGTTTTTTAGCTGGGCGATAATCTCTTGATGATGAATGAGTATGTACCACTTTCCATACACCATCTATTTTACGAAATAAAAAGGTTTGGTAACCTGATTTATTAAACTCATAACCCGACTTTTTTACTTTCCCTTTTACACGTGTATCAGCAATTGCCCAAGCAAAATTTTTTCCTTCAAAATTCACTTCAATATCATTAAAGTCTAATTTTAAATATTCCATCGCATTTTTTTCAGGCTCAACATGATGACCAACTAAAGAGTTTAATCCTTTATTTTGCCCGCCACCTTCAATATAACGAGCACCTTTAAAGTCTAAAAAATTTTCTCTAAAGGGTTTGCCATCACCATGCTACCAACCATATTTAATGCCTGATATTATTTTTACTATGGCTTGTTTATCCTTATCTTTTGTATGCTCTCCGCTATGGGCAGAACAGTTAAAACCAATAAAAATTGTTGTAAATAAAATTATTATTGTTATATTTTTAAACATTATTGTTCCTCTACCTTGCTTGTACTTTAGTTAAAGTTATTTCGCTTGTTCAATCATTTTAATGTTAGCTCTTTCAACCTCTTTCGCTATTTCCTGCAGTTGATCATCATCAGATAAAGCCGATAACATTCTTTCAGGCTTTATTAAGCCTAATTTAGTTTTTCCTTGCTCTGTATATACTGAAATTCGACAAGGTAAAGCCATGTTTAATTGCATATCAATTGCTAACACCTTGGCTGCTTGTTCGGGATTGCATACTTCAAAAACTTGGCAATTTTCATTAAATTTCATCCCTTTGCTGCGTAGGATATTGCCTAAATCATGGATATGAAGCAACCCAAAACCACCATCGCTAACAGCTTGTTTTAAATCGTTTGTAGTTTGTTCAAAACTTTTTTCACTTTCTACTATGTAATACATTTTTAGCTCCTTAATTATTCTACTGCGGTTAAAATTTGATACTGCTCAGGCGTTAATTCAGGCAGTTTTTGAATAAAAGCCACCATAGCCCAAATACGTTTATCGCTATGAGTTTTACCCCATGCTGGCATTCCAGATGCTTTAATGCCGTGTTTGATCACCCAAAAGTGTTTTTTAGCTTCATCACTTTTATCTTCGTTGTTATTTGACTCATGTGAGTGCTCGTCATTTTCTACAGCAAAATTAGGTGGCGAGGGATATAAACCAACACTCATATCGCTTTCTTTTTGTCCTG
>WGGB01000209.1 GCA_015491935.1 Alteromonadaceae bacterium | reverse complement strand
GAAAGTGATGATATTTGGTTACTCGATAGTTTGGGAGAATTAACTGCCGCCTATAGTTTAGCCTCAATCGTAACCATTGCTGGTACGTTCAGTACGATTGGTGGTCATAATCCGCTAGAAGCAGCCTTGTACAAAAAAGCGATTGTAGTTGGTGCAGATATGGCTAACTTTAATGACGTTCAACAACAATTATTGCAAAATCAGGCCATTGTGCAATTAACTGATACTAATAATATTTCAAAACAACTGGGCGAGAAAATCAGCCAGCTCTTAAATGACCGCAATTATTGCCAACAATTAGGTGAAAATGCGTATCAGGTAATGTTGCAAAATCAAGGGGCGAGTTTACGTTCGGTCAATAAGCTCATTGCTATACTTAGTCATAGCGCTTAGGGAAAAGTAGTACTTAGGGAAAAGTGTCGAGCCTCGCTGCGCTCGTTCCGAACTACAAAGACATACAATTATAGATAGGTGATTTTATTTATCACAACTTGGTATTACAATTTTTATTACATTTCTTCCGCACTTCGTAAGTGAGGATAATGATCGGCAATGACTTGTCGAATTTTATCTTTTACTTGCGCAACCTCAATATTCGCCATTAAATCACGACCTTTGGCACGAATCCCCCAAGGCAGACGTATTAGAGGTTTATTATATTGTTGTTCGATTACTTGCTTATAACAACTGACCACATAATGTTGATAATTATAAGGTCCTGTACGATGTGGATTACTATGTGCGTATAAGCCAATAACGGGTGTACCAACAGTCACCGCCATGTGCGCAGGTCCCGTGTCTGGAGCGATAACCAAATGTGCTAATTTTAACACCGCTAATAACTGTTTTAATGAGGTTTTTCCTACTAAATTGAGTAAGTCAGATTTACTCAAACTAATAATATTGCTGGCAAGTTGTTTTTCCATCACAGTAGGACCACCACAGATCACCACTTGAAAACCACGCTCAGTAAGATGATCAGCAATATCAGCATAGCGTTCAACCAGCCAATTACGCTCAGCTTTACTTGCCGCGGGTGAAATGACGGCAATAGGTTTTTCAGTAATTAATTGTTCACTCGCCCAGAGTTGGTGCTGATCGGTTATTGGCATTTGCCAACTGGGTTTTTCAATACTTACCCCTAGCGCTGCTGCAAAGCCCATAAAACCATCAAGCACATGAGGATTAGTTTGTGCCGCTATTTTTTTATTACTAAATAACCACTGCCCTTCTTTGGCACGCTGACGATCAAAACCCAGTTTTATGTTTGCAGGAATAAATAAACTGGCTAAACTGGCTCTAAGTGCCACTTGCATATGAAATAAAACATCAAAATGACGACCACGCAACTTTTGCCATAATTCTTTATACCCTTGCAGACCTGCTTTTTTATCAAAAATTACAAACTCAACTCCTTCTAATCCCGACAATAAATTTGCTTCAACTTTGCCAATAACCCAAGTAATAGTGATATGCGGCCACTGTTTTTGTATTTGTTGCACCATAGCCACCGCATGACAAACATCGCCAATCGCAGATAAACGCAATATACATAAGCTTTTCGGAGCAGTTATTTGACTCGACATAAAGAAATCACCAAAATAGAGAACATTAAAATGTTATTTATACTTAGGCTATTATCTTGAACCTGTCTGCAATTGTAAAACCCTGTCAGCTAAATACTTACCAACAAGGCGCAATTTATTGTCAATATGACAAAAATAAACTTTGTGATTTTTCTCCACAGGTATTTAATAGTGACTATTGGCAAGATAAAAATGCCATTGTCGGCAGCGCACAAGGACGTGGTACGACTTGGTTTATTGAACATAATAATCAAGAATGGGTATTGCGTCATTATTATCGCGGTGGCCTTATTGGTAAATTAATTAACGACAGTTACTTTTATCAAGGCATAGCAAAAACCAGAGCAGCACAAGAATTTAGTTTATTGGCAAAAATGCAACAGTTAAATTTACCTGTGCCAGCACCAGTCGCCTATCAAGTGGTTCGCTCAGGATTATTTTATCACGCAGATTTACTAAGTCAGCGCATTGAAAAGGCACAAGATTTAGTGGCTATATTAACGAGCAAACCACTTGACCCAAAATTATGGCAAGCTATTGGTAAAACTATTCAGCAATTCCATCAACAAGGTATTTATCATCATGACTTAAATGCTCATAATGTTTTAATTGATGACCATGAAAAGGTGTGGTTAATAGACTTTGATCGTGGTGAACAACGTAAAATCAATAAAAGCTGGCAACAAGCTAATATGCAACGGTTATTGCGTTCTTTTCATAAAGAAAAAGCAAGATTGCCAAGTTTTTATTGGCAAGCGCAACAGTGGCAGCAGCTATTGCATGGCTACCAGAGCTAGTTAATAAGCGTTTACCTTTGACGGATCACTCCTTCTTGCATGGTTGAGGCAACTAATTCACCTTGGCGATTAAATATTTGTCCTCGCACTAAACCACGACCACTGCTCGCACTGGGACTTTGCATTGAATATAGCAACCAATCATCAAATCGAAATGGACGATGAAACCACATTGCATGATCTATGGTGGCAATTTGAAAATTAGGCTGAAAATAACTCACGCCATGTGGAAATAATGAAGTAGGTAAAAATTGAAAATCAGAAGTATAGGCCAACATATACATATGAATTCTTAAATCGTCAGGTAAAACCCCATTGGCTTTAATCCACATATTGCATACAGGTTCAGTAGGTTGCGGATTAAACCAGTTGTATTGTTTAACAGGGCGCAATTCAATAGGTTTTTCAGCTAAAAATTGTGCTTTAGTGCTTTCGGGAAAATGTTCTTGATGTAAATGTAAAAAATCACTATACGAGGGAGTATCTTCTGGTGCTGGCACCTCTGGCATTTTATCTTGATGATCAAAGCCTAATTCTGGATATTGAAACGAAGCCGTCATATAAAAAATAGCTTTACCATTTTGAATGGCTTGTACACGACGAGTACTAAAGCTTTTGCCATCACGAATTTTTTCAACTTCATAAACTACGGGTTTACTCGCATCACCCGGGCGTAAAAAATAAGAATGTAGTGAATGCACTAAGCGATCTTCTTCAACGGTTTCTTTGGCGGCAGAAAGTGCTTGTCCCATGACTTGCCCACCAAACAAAGCGTGAAAACCTAAATCTTGGCTTTGTCCTCGATAAATGCCTTGCTCAATCACTTCTAGCTTTAATAACGCCAGTAACTCATCTAATACTTGACTCATAGCACACCTGTTTTTTCATTATTTACCGCGATTATACGTGATGAAACTTAAAAACCTAGCAAATAGCCAATAATACTAGGTTTATTACCTTATTTTAGTTGTATCTTTCATCCACTTAAGATAGTTTCTAGTTAACTTAATACTAATTATATCAATGCGGGTTCACCACTGAATTACAGCTTTTGTAGATATAATTGAGAGAACTTTATGTTAGCCATATCAACACAAGAAGTACCAGTAGAACGCAGACAATATAGTCCTGAGTTATCTGTTTTATGGGACAAACTCACTTTAGCGCAAAAATTTGCAGCAAGTAGTTTAAATCAATTCGGTTATGATTTAGCCTTTGTACGCAACAGCGAGATAGGTTGCATGGCTATTTTATTATCGAATCAAAATAGTATTGCCACTGTAATGAGTGACGGTGACATTAACACTTCACCCAATATAAAGATTCGTTGCTAACAATTAACTCGCTTTAGCAATATCATCTTGAGTAGTAACCCGTTTAGATTTTTCTGCTGCATTAGCTAATAATTGTTGTGTTTGTTGTGACAATAAAGCTTCAATTAAAGATAAATAACCACTTAGGGTATTACTATTCCACATACGTTTAATTTTTACGTCCTGCGTTTTAAGCCATAAAGTAAAAGCTTTATACGACCCAGATTCACTTTTTTCGTAACACTTTTTCACAATTATAGATAATTGACCTTTACCTTTTAAGCATTCACTCGCAATAAGTACATAATTATTAATTAATGGGGTGATCATTTTAAGGGTGGTATTTTTTTCATCAAGGTCTTTTAGTGCCTGCAAACGCTGTTTTACAAACTCATCTTGTTTTGCAATCATTAACATTAAAGACTCTAATAAAGATTTCATTTCTTTACGCGTATGTCGGCTTTCGGTTTGTGCCTTGTTTAATTGTTGTTGTAATTTTTCAGCTCGAAAATATAAATAAACGATTAAAGCAATAAAAACGACGGCAATAGATAAGATAAAAAGCATAATTATTAGCTACCAAACGGTTAATTTTTTAATGAACCTGTTAACTGTGCTAAAAACACAAACGGATCGATATCTTGTATGTCTGCAGTTTTAGAAGTTGAAGAAATAATAACAGAAAAGTCACCTAAATTGGCAAAAAAGCGAGCCGAAATTTCATCGCTAATATGCTTAACTTTAGCCTTCACTTCAATTTGAGTTCGATGAGGAAAAAGCAAAATATATTCTCCCTGAGCTAATAAACCCACTTGATCAAATTCGTCCAAATTCTCATTAATAATATGCGCAATAGTCACGGCAACCTCGGCCATAACTTTATGGTTAAATTGAAAAGAAAGTTCTTCCCAATTGGTTACCTGTAAATAACCAACGGTGAGTGGGTAATTGAATTTACGTGCCCTTTTATAGCACTGATGATAATTTTTTTTAGTGTATAATGGTGACGGGATATAATCTAATGGTTTCTCTAATTCACGATAATCGGCGTGTAAAAGATAACTTTTATGTTTAAACCACAATGCAAAAGCAACGACAATTAACCCCATAATAATAAAAATCAACACCCAAACAATCACTCTTAGTTGTTTATTTTTATTATGATATTGAGTATAAAGTTGCCCCTTTTCTGAAAATTTCAACGCTAATTCTTTACCTTTATTGCTTAGCTTTTTACTATTTTCAGGCAAGCTAACTTTTTGATCCTTAGCTTGTTTAAACTTTTCCCGTAATTGCCAATATCGTAATAGCGTTTGCAATGCCTGACGATAATTTCCGTTTTGTTGATAATTTAACGAGAGCATTTTATATAATTCAATTTGTTCACGTGTTAGCTCGGCATCAACAGCTACTTTTTCTGCAATTTTCAATATTTTATTTGCAAAAACAGTCCTATTAGTTGCTTTTGAAACTTGTGCTAACACTAACAAATTAGTTAAATAAGGGCGAATTAAATGCCGCCCCTTAAATAGCTTTTCGGCCTTCACCAAGGAAGTATAAGCAACTTCATAATCTCCCTGTTTAAACAATGTTTCGCCCAAACCTAATTCAGCATACGCCACTAAAATAGGGGCAGATCTTCTCTCGGCTAAAGTTTTCATTTGCCAAAAAGCATTATACGCGTCATCGTAACGCTTTAATTTTAAATAAGTGAGTGCCACATTATAATAGGTTCGTGTTAAATTACGTTTTTGGTGTAGATCAAACTGTAATTTTAACAATTTTAAATGTAGGGTTAATGAGGTTTGATAATGCCCTAAATTATAATGGGCTATTGCCAATATTTGTAATAATTTAATTTGATTTGAATATTGAGGATTTTTATTCAGTAAATCATCAATCCTTTTTAATTTACTATAAGCTTGATCGTATTGCCCCTGTAACGCATACGCCGAAGCTTGATACGCATAAGCATTTAATAAATAGCACTTATACTCAGGGCGTTGAGCCAATTCAACAACTTGTAAAACTACCTTTAATAATTGGTTGTAATTACTCTTTTCATAATAACCCGCAGCAACTTTGAGCAATAAAACCATACGAACTTCAGGCTCAATTTTACCCTGCACCAAACCCTCTTCAGCAAATTGAAAAGCTTGTTCACTATCACCTCGATACAAAGCAGCGTCAGCAAGTAAGGCATAAGATTTTGCCAATGTCGTTGGACTATAATATTGACGATTTTTAATAATATTAGTGGGTACATTAACTAATTGTCGATAAGATAAATCTTGCTCTTTTTGGGTAAATAATTGATTTATTTTTATAATCTTCTGGCTAATTTTATTATCAATTAAAGGTTCTGCCGCTATAGAAAAATGCACCAAGCTAAAAAAAACCGATAATGACAATAAAACACCATGATAAAACATCTTAAACATTAACTATAATTCTCTGATTTTTATATAAAATATATTTAATACTAGGAGCAAAAAATAGTATTATCTTTTTTATCATTTACAATCTCATTTTAGAAACTATAATAACAAATGAGTACTAAAACTCGATAAGGGCAAATCTAACGAAAGTTAGAGACGCAAAGTTACCGGTCTAAGGGGAAACCTATGATAGCGGAACTGCCAAATTTAGATATAGTGGGGGCTTGTCTGAACTTTTCAGTCTGCTATGGTTTCCTCGCCGTTATCTTTGCGTGCTTTCCTTCCCTTTTTTCACTAATTTATTCTTAATATATTGATTAATAACCTTTTCTAAGCTCGATAAAGGCATTGAACCATGTTTTAAAATTTGATCGTGAAATTCACGTAAATCAAACTTTGCCCCAAGTGTTTTTTCCGCCTTGCGGCGTAAGCGTTTAATGGTTAATTCACCTATTTTATATGACAAGGCTTGTGCAGGCCATGATATATAACGATCAATTTCAGTCGTAACATTATGCATCGACAATGCGGTATTACGAGCCAAATAATCTATCGCTTGCTGTCGAGTCCAACCTTTGGCGTGCATTCCTGTATCAACCACGAGTCGACAAGCTCGCCACATTTCATATGTTAAACGACCAAATTCTTGATAGGGTGTTTCATATATACCCGCTTCAATGCCCAAATATTCAGCGTAAAGCCCCCAACCTTCGCCGAATGCCGAAATATAAGTTTCATTACGAAATGGTGGCACATTAGCCATTTCATCCGCTAACGAGCCTTGTAAATGATGACCCGGAACAGCTTCATGCAATGTTAGTGCTGGTAACACATACAAAGGGCGACGATCTAAACGATAAGTATTTACCCAATAACTCCCTGCTTGATCATCACGCTGCGGTGGCGAATAACGTCCCGTGGTGTATTTAGGCGCTATATTTGCTGGCACAGGCGATATTCCATAAGGTCTTCTTGGTAAGGTTTTAAATAATGAAGGTAATTTACCATCCATTTTTTTGGCTATATAAGACGCTTCTTTGAGTAAATCGCGTGGTGTCTTGGCATAAAATTGCGGATCACTGCGTAAAAACTGAATAAATTCGGCAAAATTTCCGTTAAAAGCAAGCTGCTTAATAATGGCTTGCATTTGTGCATGAATACGCGCCACTTCACTGAGTCCTAATTGATGTACTTCATCAATAGAAATAGGTAATGTTGTGTAATAGGCAACTCTATTTTTATAAAATTCAAGCCCATTGGGTAATGACGTTGCCGCAATATTTTGTCGGGCATTAGGTTGATACCGCGTTAACATATAATGATAATATTTTTGGTAACTTGGCATAACATAGCGACTTAAAGCCTGCTTGGCTTGTTGACGAAGCCGTATTTTTAGTGCGCTTGAAAAATGTTTAGGTAAGTTTTTAAAGGGTTGATAGTAGCTACTTTGCGTAACATCTTTTTTTATAAAGGCTTTAATCGATTTTTCAAAACCTTTTAATACAACTTGTGGCTGAGTAATACCATTTGCGATACCTTTATCCATCCATGCCATTTGTTGATCAAAATACTTTGGTATCGCTTTTAAACGCGCTAAATAATCATAAAAATCTTGCTCACTGACCATATTTATTTGACTGCTAATTGAAGCAATCCAAACATGAAAACCTGATTCTGCGGTTAGCGGTGTGTAATGAGCCTTATATAAATAATTATCAATGTCATTTTTTAAACTATAGGCGAGTACTGCTTTATTAATTTGCTGTTCACTAGATAATGCCGAATCATCAATTTGCATTAATGCTTGATAAATAGATTTTTCTTTTTGGTTATTTTTAGCCAGTGTTTCTGCTGATAAGTCGGGTAACATTGCATTGTTACCACCCGCTTCAGGTTTATTAAATGGGTTACTATGTTGATGAAAATTTTCTGCGCTTAAAATAACCTGCTTAAGCTGTTGCTCAGCCGATAAGGGTTGGTAATTATTATGGCTGCATGACGATAATAAAAAAATGATAAAAAGATTAAGCGCAATTATTTTCATAAATTATCCAATTTATTAATTAGTTAGTCTTTAACAGCAATTAAATTAATGAATTCATCACTTACCGAGAATTATTTCAATGACTATATAAGTTGACTAAAATTAACGCTTAACTTAGCCATAACAATCTATAACAATGATTAGCTTATAACAAAATACTACATTTACTCATATCATTAAACATGTTAAAAGGTATTAGACTTAGCGGTTTTCTATTTTTATCTTTTATTGTCCGTAAAATTAAAAACCAATATACAGCTTAACGAAGTGAGAAGTATGAAGTATAACGACTCCATAAGCCAAGCAAATAAAAAAATGACCAAAACGGTTATTCTATTACAGCAATGGCATTTACCTGCAATACCAACAAACTATGCCATTGCTTACGCCTACCTGAGTAAAACCAACAAAGCGTTAAATACAGCTATTGATGAACGTTTAGCCCTAGGTAAAACACTTGATAATTTTTTTATTAACGATCTTCATCAACGTTATATTTTACCCCAAGAACAATTTAGAACAGCCATAGTAAATGATATTGACGATGTAGTTGAACACGTTAGTAAAAATTCACAATCATCGCTCACTTCTTTGCATAATTTTATGCAAGAGTTAGATAATAGCAGTGAAAAAATTTCATCTAACAATAAAACATTAATTCAACAAGGGGCTGAAGAATTAAAACAGGCTGTTGCTCGCTTAAAAGCCAAGCAAACTAAATTAGCAAAACATATAGTGACGGCCAAACAACATTTAAGAAATGTGCAGCAAGAATTAAAAACAACACAAAAAAAATTATTTACCGACCCTTTAACGGGTTTATTTAATCGCAAAGCAATTGATAATAATATTGAAACTTGGTTTAAAAATGATGCCAATAAACAAATTACAGCCATTGTCATTAATTTAGATGATGCTGAGCAGCTAAAAAAGAAATTTGGAGATTTAATTAATAATGTTGTTTCTGCTAAAGTTGCACAAAAGGTGAGTAGTTATGTCAATCATAGCGGCTTACCCGCACGTACTGCTGGTGATGAATTTATTATTTTATTACCTGACATACAGTTTTCACTTGCTCAAGAAATTGCAGAAAAAATAATTCATGGTGTTGAAAAATTACGTTTTAAAAGCAGTAAAAACGCGATTAACATACCACAAATTAATATTTCTTTGGCGGTTGAAAAAATGAATGTAAAAGAAAATATTGATCATTTATTACAAAGAGCAAGGAAAAATATAAGCCTAGATCAAGATATGAAAAATGATGATTTGGTGATCTGTTAAATAATGCTTGGCGAATTTGATGTTTAACTTAGATTAATTGCTCAGCGAGTTGATTAATGGTTAATTCAGAAAAAACATTAATATTATGTGCCCGTAACAGTTGCGTGGTTACGCCTTGCCCTGATGTTTTTTCGCCTTTAAAAAAGCCATTATATATAGTTTGACTGCCACAGGATGGGCTTGATTCTTTTAATAAAGCAAAATGAATATTGTGCTGTAAGCAAAGCTGTAATGCTTGTTCTGCTCCATGCTTAAATGCCGCGCTAACATTAACACCTGAAATAGTCATAATTTCACCATTAGCTTGCTGCTCTGCGGGTTCACGAGGTACCTTTAAACCACCACACACTTCAGGACAAATACTTATCAAGCGTCCTTGTGCTTGCCATAAGGATATAAGTGAAGACAGAGGTAAAATTTGTTTGCCATCATACCTAACTTTTTCACCTAATAAACAAGAACTTATTAATATTTTTTGCACAATTAAACTCTTTAGTACTATGTATTACATAGTAATAAAACCATTATATTTACTTAAATCAACTCAATAGCATTAGTTAATAATCGATATAATCTATAATTAACTAATAACTATACAAAAGAACTATCCCAAAGAGCTATTTTGTTGATTAACGACAGTACAGTTACGGCCATTTTTCTTCGCTAAGTATAAAGCATTATCTGCTTGTATCATTAATTCATGACCATTATCGGCATGATTAGGATAAACGGCAATACCAATAGACATACTAATAGTATCTAACTTTTTATTTTGGCATTGTAAGGATAATTTTTTTATTTTTAAGCGTAATTTTTCAGCTAATTGATAGGCTTCTTTTAAATTTGTATCGGGGCATATTATACAAAATTCTTCACCACCATAACGGCAGGCAATATCTTCTAAGCGCAAATTATTGAGAAATTGTTCCGCGACGCGAACCAAAACTAAATCACCCGCTTCGTGACCAAATTTATCATTAAAATCTTTAAAATGATCTAAATCTATCATTAAAATTGCCACATGGCGATCATAACGATCAGCCTGATGTAATGCATTATTAAGAGCGTCTAGCATATAACGACGGTTATAAAGATTCGTTAAAGGGTCTTTAATAGCTTGCTCTCTTAATTGTATTTTTAACTGTACATTGGCTAAAGCGCAGTTAATAGGTTCAACTAAATGTTGAATAACATTACGCGTGCCTTCATCAATCATTTTATCTTTATTGGTAAAAAATATTTTGCCAAAAATATGTTGATCAGCCACTAAGTTAACCCCAAAACTATGCTCTATAAACGCTTCAATAGATAAATCATTATTAGCACCTTCATCAACAGAGCTATAACCTAACTCAAAACTTGGAGAGTCACTATTATCACTAACCACAACATGCAAACCTTGTGGCCAATCCCCCCAAAAACAAATTTTACTTAACAAGCGTTCGGGTGGTTTAGTTATATAAAGTGCACCACTTAATTCTGGTAATAATTTCGGTAATATATTAGCTAAAATAATACCCGCATCATCTAGGCTATTCGCATCGTTTACCATAGTAGTCATTGTTTGTATTAAGGTTATTTCTTTCGTTTTTTCTGCTATTTCATTTTGCAAGCGCATACGTTCTTGCTTTACCGCTTTACTAATTAATCGAATAGCGACAGAAGCAAAAATAAATATTGCTAATAATGCCGCTAAAATAATCATTAAAAACCCCCAACGGATCTCGGTGAGCGGTTTACTATAAAAATTTTCTGGTGCAGATACACGAGCCACAATACCGCGATTAACATCAAATTTAGCGTAATAAAACACATTATTAAAATGATCATCATAACGCTGAGCAAAACCTGTATTATTAGCAATAGCAGAAACAACTTCAGGTAACTGACGATAAGGCTGATTATTGACTATTGAATTAAAATCAAGTGTTGAGTCACCCAATAAATAATCATTATATGAAAAATAACTAACGCGCACATTACTCATTGCTGCAACTTTATCTGCTGTACGATCAAAACTATCATCGGTTAATTGGTCGTCATATTTATAATTTTTAGACTCTATTGCTGCCAATGCCACTAATGCGATAGTTTGTAATTCTCGCTTAAATTTATTTTCTAACGTTAATCTAACTTGATACTCAACCATTAATATACCAACACTGAAAATAGCGATCATAACCATTATCGGTAATATTATGATTTTATACTGTAGTTTCATGCAGTAAGCATCCTATTATTAGACGAGTTGCCAAGTTGATTAGGTATTCCCCTCTCAGCAAAAATTAAATCAATTGGGTATAAAATAAACTTCTCCAAAAATAAGTATAGTCGCTATTTTATTTTTGTTTTAATTAATAAATAATAAAATTAACGCTATGTTTTGTATGCTAAAAGTTCATGTGCTAGCATATTCCGTAAAATTTATTGATCTAGACTAGCAATTAATTGCTTTTATTAAAAAATTAGCGACAATAAATTGATTTTTACATATAATAAAATGGACGTTATTTAAACTAAAAGTGAGATAAAACTATGAAAAAAATTGCTATTATTTTAGCGACAACTGCTTTAATGGCTTCTCCTGTATTTGCTGGTGATATTGCCGCGGGTAAAGCAAAGTCTACTATGTGTGCTGCTTGTCACGGTGCTGCTGGTGTTTCTGCTATGCCTATGTATCCTAACCTTGCGGGTCAAAAGAAAGCTTATCTTGTAAAACAATTAAAAGCATTTAAATCAGGTACTCGTAAAGATCCTGTTATGAGCTCAATGGCTGCACCTTTGTCTGATACTGATATCGCTAACTTAGCGGCTTATTTTTCAAGTCTAAAATAATTTATATTACTGCATATAAACTATATTAAAGCACTATATTAAAGCACTGTTTTACAGTGCTTTTTATTTTATACCCAATTAGTATTAGGTTTATTGATTTGACAAATAACGTTTTATTGTTTGCAAAAACACTTGTCCATACCTTGCAAGTTTTACATCACCAATGCCACTCACCGCTAGCATCTGTTGCTTAGTTTGCGGTTTTATTTTGGCTAATTCTGATAAAGTTGCGTCATTAAAAATAATAAAAGGTGCAATATCTTCACTATCAGCAATATCTTTTCGCAGTGCTCTAATTTCGGCAAATAAAGCCCTGTCATAACTTTTATTTTGCTGCCCATGTCGCCAGTAACTTGCCTGTTGCAACCTTGGTGTTGCTAACATTAATGGTGTTTCACCTTTTAATACTTGTCGTGAAGCCGCAGTTAAACACAATGCCGATTGCTGGGCGATATCTTGTTGCAAATACCCTAAATGAATTAATTGCCTAATAATGGCGAACCAATAGCTTGGCATTTCATCTTTACCAATACCAAAGGTTGATACTTTATCATGACCTAGTTGTGTCACTTTTACGCTAGTTTCGCCGCGTAAAACATCAATAACATGAGCAATATCACCTTGTTGATTAATACGGTAAACACAAGACAATACTTTTTGTGCCGCTTTGGTCGCGTCAAACTGACGTGGCGGATCAAGGCAAATATCACAATTTCCGCATTTATTTTGGGTATATTGGGCAAAATAATTTAAGAGCACTTGTCGACGACAAATTTGTGTATCAGCAAAACCAAGCAAAGCTTGAAAACGTTGTAATTCAACATTAACGCGTTGTTGGTTTTCACCTTCACTAATACGTTTTTTAATGCGTTCGCCATCAGCTTGATCATATAAAAACAATGCTTCTGCGGCTAAACCATCTCGCCCTGCTCGCCCTATTTCTTGGTAATAAGACTCTAACGTATGTGGCGGCTGAAAATGAATAACAAAACGAATATTAGGCTTGTCTATGCCTAAGCCAAACGCAATTGTTGCCACCACAATTTGAATATTATCTTTGGCAAAGGCATCTTGCACATAATTGCGAATTTCTACGTCTAAACCAGCATGATAAGCGGCACAATTAATGCCTTTTTCAGCCAATACTTTACTTAAGTGATCAACTTGCCAACGGCTATTACAATAAACAATACCGCAATCACCTTTACGTTGTTTTATATAACGATAAACTTGTTGCTCACCTTTGTATTTATCAGCCAAAGTTAAGCGAATATTGGGTCGATCAAAGCTATCTAACAAAATATAAGGATCGACCAAGGCAAGCTGCATTAAAATATCTTTTCGCGTAGTAACATCTGCAGTCGCCGTTAAAGCAATAACGGGTACTTGCGGAAAATGCTGGCGTAGCGCGTTTAATTTAGTATAGGCTGGACGAAAATCATGTCCCCATTGCGAAATACAATGCGCTTCATCAATGGCAAAAGCACTAATGGGTAAACTTGATAAACTTTGTAAAAAATAATAATTAAGCAACCGCTCTGGTGCGACATAAAGTAATTTAATTTCACCTTGTGCTAGCCTTTGAAAAATAGAGTTAATTTCATCACCCGTTAAGCTTGAATTAACATAAGCAGCACTAATGCCTTGTCGCGTTAAGCTATCAACCTGATCTTTCATTAACGCGATAAGTGGAGAAACCACAATGGTAATACCGGTAAAAATAGTAGCAGGCAACTGATAACATAAAGATTTACCGCCACCAGTAGGCATAAGCACTAAACAATCTTTACCTTGTAATAAATTTTCCATGACTTCAAGCTGACCCGATCTAAACGATTGATAGCCAAAATAATGTTTTAACGCTTGTTGTAGCTGCTGTTGAGGATTAGCTAGAGTAGTGGTAGTCAACAATAAATCTCAAAATATACTTTTTAGGTATTTTACCTTAGTAAGGAGATAGAGCGGAGAAAAATTTTCTTAAAATAAAGATTAGTGCTAAGCTAATCTTTAAGTTGTCCGACCAGATGACAATAATTAAAGTAATGGTGAAATGATGAAAGATAAAAATATTGATAAAAAAGTCATTCTAAATCAAGTTAGTGAGATGTGGTCAAAGGTACCTTTTAATAATTTATTGGGGATATATATTACTAAATTTGATCATCAAGAAGCCGAAATTCGCTTTAACTGGCAAGACAAATTAATTGGCAATCATGTACAAAAAATTCTGCATGGTGGTGTTACCGCCACCGCATTAGATTTTGCTGGAGGTGTTGTTGCTGCGGCTAATATTATTGAAAGCATGGACGATTTACATATTGATAAATTAACCGCGAGTTTAAATAAGCTAGGCACCATTGATTTACGCACCGATTATTTACGCCCAGGTCGTGGTGAAGAATTTATTGTTACTGCCAAAATTATTCGCAGTGGTAGTAAAGTTGCGGTAGCGCGTATGGAAATGCACAACGAAAAAGGTGAACATCTCGCTTTTGGTACAGGCACCTATATGGTGGGTTAAGTATTTAACTAACACTAAGTAATTATATTTAATGGCTCGCGCCTCGCATCTTTATACGGAACGAGTATAATCGCGCCTTATTTACAAGCTAGCGTAATTTTACATGCCAATATCATCAGCTGCTCAAACTCGTTCTGGCGTAACTAATGCGGTTAGCGCTTATGTTATGTGGGGCTTTGCGCCTTTATATTTCAAACTATTAAATAACGTCAATGCCCGTGAAATTTTAGTTCATCGCATACTTTGGTCATGCTTGCTATTAGCTATTATTATTGTTGCAGCCAAAAAATGGCGATTTGTACAAAGTATAGCTAAACAGCCGCAATTATTATTACGCTTAACACTCACAGCAAGCATACTCGCGGTAAATTGGTTTTTATTTATTTGGGCCATTAATAATAATCATTTACTTGATGCGAGTTTAGGTTACTTTATCAATCCCTTATTTAGTGTCGCCTTAGGGGTAATATTTTTGCATGAACGTTTACGCAAATGGCAAAAAGTTGCGGTACTTTTATCCTTATTAGGCGTGCTTATTCAACTAATTATATTAGGTTCATTGCCGCTTATTTCGTTAGCGCTTGCTGGTACTTTTGGTACCTACGGATTATTACGCAAAAAAATGGCGGTTGATTCATTTGTAGGTTTATGGTTTGAATCATTATTAATGGTACCTTTTGCTATTTTATATTGGTTGTTTTTTACCGAAAGCGCCACCAGCAATATGTTTAATAATAGTATCAACTTAAACATTATTTTAATTATGGCAGGCGTGGTAACAACAGCCCCTTTACTTTGTTTTACTGCTGCGGCCAAACGCTTAACACTTTCTGCTTTAGGGTTTTTTCAATATATCGGCCCTAGTATTATGTTTGTATTGGCAACCTTTTTATATAATGAGCCTTTACTTAAAGCCAAATTATTAACTTTTATATTAATTTGGTGTGCATTAGCGCTATATAGTTGGGATTCTTGGCGGATTAAAAAGCTCATTAATAAATCAGATACTTTTAGGTAATAAAATTTTAAAAGTAGAGCCGACACCTTCTTCACTGCTCACTTTTATCTCACCTTTCATTTTTTGATGGACAATATTATAAACAATGTTCATCCCTAAACCAGTGCTACCTTTACCGCGTTTAGTAGTAAAAAAGGGTTCGAAAATATTATTTAATATATGCTCATTCATACCAACACCATCATCTTGGTAAATAATTTTGGCAGCCCAATCTTGGTCATCACTATTAATATCATTAACCAATAAAACAATGTTAATTTTGCCTGATTGTCTATTTTCAAAACCATGCCGAATAGAGTTATTAAGTAAATTTGTTAATATTTGCGCAAATGCTCCTGGTAAAGTAGTTATTTCAATATCAGCCTCAGCACTAAACTGATATTCAATATGATGCTTTTTCATTTCTACTGATAAAGTCATCATAACTTCTTCAATATATTCACCTAATTTAAAGGTTCGTTGATCATCAAAGACTTGATCTGCCGCGATTTGTTTAAAGTTTGACAATAAAATTCGTACTCGTTCAAGCGCTTTTTCAGACATAGTAAGCGATTGTTCAACCTTATCAATATGCTTGGCCATACGAGTTTTACTTAAGCTACCTTCAGCAATTTTTTGTTTTACTTCATTGGTATCATCAATAACTAAGCTATTAGAGGTAATAGCAATGCTTAATGGGGTATTAATTTCATGAGCGACACCCGCCACTAAGCTTCCTAACGAGGCCATTTTTTCTGACTGGATCAGTTGCTCTTGAGTATTTTCTAACGAGGCTAATGTTTTGTTTAATTCACTGTTTGTTTTTTTGTTTTTAATAAAGAAAAACACCAATAATAATGAAACCAATAATGCAATAACAACTAATACCGTTGTTATTAACAGGTAAGTTTGTTGGGAGTTTATCGTTTGGTTACGGTTAACTAGTTCTTTATCTTGCTCAGCTAACTGTTGCTGATGTTCTTCTAGCTGTTTATTTTGGCTTACTAATATTTTTTTGTTGTCTACAACGTGCTGAAGTATTTGTTTATTTTTTTGCTCTTTTTCTGCTAATACTTGTTGTTGTTGTTTTAATCGTTGTTCTGTTAGCTTAAATAGCGTTGAAATGTTTGTTAATTTTTTTTCTTGCTCGGTTAATAATTTTTGTTTTTTTAACGCGTCTTGTTGTAATTTGTTTAGCGCAAGTTTTTGTGCTTGTGTTTCTTTTATGCTTTTAGCTAATTGTAATTTAGATTGCACTAATTGATGTTTAGATTTTTTTAACAATTTATTAGAACGTTGTAATTGCTGCTGTTGTTGTGACAATTTTGATTTTAATTCAATATCTTGTTGTCGTGTTTTTTGCATGGCTAATTCAGTTTCTCGATATAAGTTTGCAATATCAAGCTCTGTTCCACCCAACAGCAGCAACTCAGAAGACATTTTTAGCTTTTCATAAACAATATTAGATTTATTCACTTCAAATGAAATAATTGATTTAGGGGTTCGCTGTTTTAAATTAATCATCACATCATGCTTTGCTTTACTATTATTAGAAATAAGTAAAATTTCATGACCACGTAAAGCATTCGCAATTTGATGTGATTTATTATTTTCTTTACTGGGAATATAAGCCACATCAGCAGTTTTCATCTCATTTATTGACTGAGCATTAATAACAGCGATGGGTTTACCTTTAATAATTTTTTGCTTTAGTGAACGCGCTAAAAACTGGTAAAAAGTGTGATCTTTATAAATAGCAATGCGGTACGATTTTTTATTTTTTTCATTCGGCCAGCTAATATGTTTTATAAAATTAATAAGATAAGCCGCTTTAATACGATTGCCGTCAAGTTGCTGAGCAATAATATTAGTACTAAACATTAATACACAGGTAAGTATTATTAATATTTTTAAACGACTACCATTGCGCCTGACCTTATTAATCAGGTGCTCTATTGCTTGTTCAGCTTTTTTAAGAATTGCTCGGTTAAATCGACTTAACAACGTGAATTTCCACAATTTTATAAAACACTATTAAGAGCATAAAAGCTGTTTACCGAAAAGTCCAAGATTTGTTTAATTTAAGTAAATATATTTAGTGCTTTGCTATTACCATTGATAATACCATGACAAGCTAATTTCTCTGCTGGGATGAAAATATTCTTTATAAAAAGATTTGTTACCCCAGCTAAATTTTATTTTGTTTTTCATCAATATGACCTGTGGATCCGCTATTAATTGATGTATGTTTTTTATTCCCTAAATAGTCATTCAAATGACGAATAATGATTGTTTGGTGTTTGCGTAAAGCCTGAGATATCAAGAATGGAGATCAACCTTCATCGGATAACAAAATCGCTTTAATTCGATCCTATTACCGCTTATCTCGGCACTTTTTATGGCGTAATTCTAATCTCGATTTTTCTTGATAACTTAAGAATATTTGCATATTCTTTATTCTGATATTTTAAAATAAAAAGTTTTTTCAAAAAATAAGAAGCATTTTTAAAGATCTTGGGGATATGACTAATAAGCATTCTCTTACCGTGATTAATATGAGCATAGAAACACATCAAGAGTTAGTCGTTTATATACATGACGATTGTACATAACTCAAATAACATTGATATTGATATTGCCTATTTATTAATTGGACCAATTAGTAAATGTATTGAAGAAGTCATATCAATCCCATTATCTTAAGGAAATACCAATGAATATTGTTTTTTTAGGCGGTACTGAAACCGTTACAGGTTCTAAATATTTAGTCGAAACAAAAACGACTAAAATCCTCATTGATTGTGGCTTATTTCAAGGTTATAAATGGTTACGTGAACGCAATCGTGAGCCTTTAAGTATAGACATTCATAAACTTGACGGCATTGTAT
>WGGB01000208.1 GCA_015491935.1 Alteromonadaceae bacterium | reverse complement strand
TGCGCTCAACTTATTGCTGAACAACAGCAACAATGGTTTATAAAAGCAGGTGCTCGTGTACTTACTTTTTCTGCCAGTAAAAGTGTTGAACAACAGTTAAAACAAGGAGCTACCCCTTGGATCCGTTAACACAACTAAGTGACATTCATTTACCTGCTCCCATAGTTCAATATCCTATTGCTTTGGGCTGGTGGCTATTAGCATTATTAATTATTGTGTTACTCGTTAGCGCAATAGTGTATTTACGCCGTTATAAAAAATTACGACAAGTCAAAAATATTGCTATTAAACAGTTACAACAAAATAAAGACATAACCGTTGATGAAATTTTACTATTAATTAAGTGGGCTGCACTTGCCTATTTTCCTCGTCAACAATGTGCCAATTTATATGGCGAAAAATTACAGCAGTTTTTATTAACAACACTGCCCGAAAAAATACCTGCAAAACAACATCAACAATTTAAAGAACAGCTAACAAAATGCTCTTCAGCACTTGAGCAAGTGTATTGTAAAAATGGCGGGGATATTGTTAACAATGAGGTTAAGCAACTAGCACTCACTTGGCTTAACGATGCTTTACCGCCAAAAATAACAGCTAATCATGTTATAACCACCTCAAACAAAGGTGATAACGCCATAAATAACCAAAGAGTAAAAGAGGACTTGTCATGATCAGTTTTTATTGGCCATGGTTATTAGCCGCACTACCACTACCCTTATTAGTTTACTGGCTGCCAGCTAAACAACGTACGGTAACGGCAGCGCTAAAAATGCCGTTAATCATTAATACTAATACTCAAGTAAGTAGCCAAAAAGATAATAAAAAATCATCATTAATTGTATTATCTCTTATTTGGATATTAACTGTGATCGCCGCCAGCCGCCCACAATGGTTAGGAGAACCTATTGATATTCCTACTCAAGGTCGAGAAATGATGCTCGCCGTTGACTTATCGGGCTCAATGCAAATTGAAGATATGCGTTTAAATGGCAGTACAGTAAATCGCTTAACGATGTTAAAAACAGTGTTAGGGAAATTTATTAAACACCGTAAAGGAGATCGTTTAGGACTTATTTTATTTGCTGACGATGCATATATGCAAACACCAATGACTTATGATCGCAAAACGGTAAAACAAATGCTTGATGAATCGGTTTTGGGTTTAGTCGGTCAAAAAACAGCGATTGGCGATGCTATTGCGCTAGCAGCCAAACGGTTTGATGCCAAAAAGAAAACCAATAAAGTACTCGTGTTATTAACTGATGGACAAAATACCGCAGGAAAAATAACACCTGATCAAGCATTAGAATTAGCGGTAGATAAAGGGATCACTATTTATACCATTGGTATAGGGGCTGATGAAATGTTACAGCGTACGTTATTTGGGATGCGCCGAGTAAACCCATCAAGTGATTTAGACGAAGCTATGCTAACTAAATTAGCCGAAAAAACACACGGTAAATACTTTCGCGCTCGTGATGGTAAATCTATGGCAGAAATATACAAATTACTCAACAAATTAGAACCCATAGAACAAAACCAACAACAAATGCGTCCATTAACCGCACTATTTTACTGGCCATTAAGTGCAGCTTTTATTATTGCTCTTTTATATTTAATGTATCTTAGCGTACCTAAACCACTTGAAACGCGCAAAGAAAGTAATTCATCAAACTTTAAGGAGCAAATAAATGACTGATTTTCATTTTATTCGCCCACTATGGCTATTGGCTATTTTTTTACTCATTGCTGCATTATATTTATTAAAACGTTTGCGTGTTAGCCATTCTGGTTGGGATAAAATATTACCCAAACACTTAGCGCAGGTATTAATTACCACAGAAGCACAACCAGCATTAAGTCATAAGAATAAAAAGACGCAAAGCAAGCCTTTGTCATTATTTCCACCAGCGATTATTGGTTTATTAACGATAATTGCCTTAGCAGGCCCAACATGGCAAAAATTACCTCAGCCGGTATTTAAAGCCAATCAAGGTTCAGTGCTTATTATGGATATGTCTTATTCAATGTATGCTACTGATATAAAACCAAACAGATTAACTAGAGAAAGATATAAAGCCATTGATTTGCTTAATGATTTAAAAGAAGGTGATGTAGGGTTAATTGCATATGCTGGTGATGCTTTTACGATTAGTCCATTAACAGAAGATACTAACAATATTAAACTATTATTACCTTCTTTAAGCCCTGATTTAATGCCAGAACCAGGCAGTAATCCACTCGCTGCATTTGTTTTAGCTGATAAAATGTTTAAAAATTCTGGTCATATAAAAGGTGATATTTATTGGTTTACCGATGGTATTGATAAAACGGATGTAAGCGACATTAAGCAATGGTTAAAAAAACACCCCTATAAATTACATATCCTTGGTATAGGAACACCTAATGGTGCGCCAATAAAATTACCAAACGGAGAACTATTAAAAAATAGTCGTGGCGCTATTGTTATCCCTCATCTTAATGCGGGTTATTTATCTGGATTAGCGAAACAAGCTCATGGTAATTATCAAACCATAACTAATGACAGCCATGACATTAATAATTTGATTTCTGATAGCTTATTAAAGAACAAGTCACTCAGTAATCAAACGATTAAGCGAAATAAAAATTCTCAACAAGAGCAATTACAGAGTGAGCAATTTGGTGATCAATGGCAAGAAACTGGACCTTATTTATTGCCCATAGTATTACTTTTATTACTTGGTTATTTTCGTCGTGGTACCATCATCATGTTATTACCCTTTGTTTTATTGCTTGCTCCACAACAGCAAGCACAAGCAAGCTTATGGCAAGACTTATGGAAAACGGACAATCAACAAGCACAACAAAAATTTGATCAAAAAGCTTATAAACAGGCTGCAAAACAATTTAAAAACCCATTATGGCAAGGTAGTGCATATTACAAAGCGGGTGATTATGAAAAAGCATTAACGTCTTTTAAAAAATCAGATAACGCACAAGCGTTATATAACCAAGGCAATGCTTTAGCTAAATTAAAAAAAATCGATCAAGCCATTGATGCCTATAAAAAAGCACTTGCTAAAGATCCAAACCTTAGTGATGCAGAAAAAAATAAAAAAATATTGGAGCAATTGAAGAAACAACAACAGAAACAGAAACAGAAACAGAAACAGAAACAGAAACAGAAACAGAAACAGAAAAACAAGAAGGATCAGAAGGATCAGAAGAATCAGAAGGATCAGTCTGATAAAAACAAGCAACAGAGTAAAGATAAACAAAAATCTGAACAGAAAAAATCTGAACAGAAAAAATCTGAACAGAAAAAATCTGAACAGAAAAAATCTGAACAGCAAAAGTCTGAACAGAAAAAGTCTGAACAGAAAAAGTCTGAACAGCAAAAAGCTGAGCAGCAAAAAGCTGAGCAGCAAAAAGCTGAACAGCAAAAAGCTGAACAGAAAAAAGCTGAACAGAAAAAAGCTGAACAGCAAAAAGCTGAGCAAGCCAAAAAACAGGCGGATAAAAAATTAACGCCTAAACAAAAAGCAGCACAAGCTAAAGCAAAATTAGCCAAACAACAGCACGACAAAGAAATGCAGCAAAAATATCAACAGTTACTCAATAAAGTAACCGATGATCCTTATTTGCTATTACGCAATAAAATGCAACTTGAATATCAAAAACGTCGCGGCAACACCCAAAGTAGAGGAAGTGATAAAAAATGGTAAAAATAATTAACGTTTTATGCTTAATATTACTAAGTATTACTACCAGTGCATTTGCTAATGTTAGTGCAACCGTTGATAAAAATCCGGTTATGGCAGGAGAATCTTTTGTATTAACCGTTGTTGCTAACGATAATGTTGATAACAACGCTTTTAGTACCGATGCGCTATTAAATAACTTTATTGTTGGTCAAACTTCAGTTAGCTCACAAACCAGCATGATTAACTTTAAAACCAGTTATAGCACACGCTGGAAAACTATATTAATAGCAAAAAAACCTGGTAACTATACTATTCCTGCGTTTACTATTGATAGTGAAAAAACAGCACCTATTCAACTAAAAGTATTAGCACCCAATACAAAAAAAGGCTTACAACAACAAGACTTATTTATTGATGCAAAAGTTTCAAATAAAGAAGTTTATGTTCAACAGCAATTTACGTTAACAGTAAAACTTTATTTTGCGAATGAATTAAAGCGCGGCAGCTTAACTGAACCCAGCTTAAAAGGGGCAACTATTACCCAAGTTGGCAAAGACAAAGAAGATATGGAAATAATTAATGGTCGTCGTTATCGAGTTATCGAACGCAATTACGCCATTAATCCACAACAAAGTGGTGACTTTATTTTATCTTCTCCTATGTTTAGTGGTGAAGTGATTAAAAACTCTTCACGACAATCACGCTTTTTAAATTTTGGCGAGAGTACTCCTGTAAGCGTACTAGGTAAAGATATCCCCATAAAAGTACTCCCTATTCCCGAATCTTATCAAGGGCAATGGCTTCCTAGCGAGTTATTAACAATTCATGATGAATGGCAACCTAAAAATAAAAAATTTAAAGTGGGTGAACCCATTACTCGTACTATAACCCTAACAGCCGCAGATCTTAGCGAAGAACAACTGCCTAAAATTAATTTAGTCATGCCTAAAGGTTTAAAAGTGTATCCTGATCAGGCTGAGTTACATACCAATGTTCATAACGCTAAATTAGTGAGTCAAAAAGTGATAAATTTTGCCATTGTGGCAAGTCGACCTGGCACTTATACTTTGCCAGAAATAGTGATCCCTTGGTGGAATACTGTTACCAATAAATATCAACAAGCTATATTACCCAAGCAAACTATTACGGTTGCAGCAAATAATGACTTTGTGCAAGCCAATAATAATATTGCTAGTACTAGTAAAGGTGATATTAACAACTGCCCTATTAGCAGCGATGTTAACAATACCCCTCCTACAAAATTTGATTTAGTAAGATCTAGTGGTTGGTTACAATGGCTATTTTTAGCACTATGGTTACTTACTAGCCTAACTTGGTTTATTAGTACTCGTATAAAAAACAACAAGACTGGCAATGGTTCTAGCTCAGTTAGCAATACAAAGAGGACACCCCCTAAAAATCAACAAAATATTTATAATGTTTTAATTAATGATTGTAAAAATGATGAGGGTAAACAGGTGATAGAATCAATTGTTCCTTGGGTTAATAGCTTATCTGATAGTGATCATACCGTTGTAACAATTGAAGATGCGCTTAACTATATTAATAATGACGATTTTACACAGGCTATTAATCAGCTACAACAATGCTATTATAGTGGTAGTGATAACAAATGGCAGGGTAAACAATTATTAGCCATTATTAAAAAATTACAGCGTCAATTTACAAAAAATGCCGCGACAAAAAAAGAAAAAATAGAAACGAATAAAGTAAACCTAAATCCATAATATTATCTGTAACCTCTAACCTCAACGGTTGCAGTACTAAATTAGCACGGCAACCGATGATAAAAAAAATATTTGGAAATAAACCTGAGTCATCTCAGGTCTCTAACAACATGGCAAGTAAACAAGTTAGATACGAGGCATTAGTTAGAGCGTTACATGGTGATCTTTTTCGCTATGGATACTGGCTCTGTCACGATAAACAAGTGGCCGAAGATCTCGTACAAGAAACATTTTTAAGGGCATGGCGAGCTTTAGATTCATTAAAAGATGAAAAAGCCGCTAAGTCATGGTTAATCACCATTTTACGACGTGAAAATGCTCGTCGTTTTGAGCGAAAACGCTTTGATATGTCTGAATATGATGAAATGTCAGTTGTCGATACTCAAGCGATAGGTCACGAACAAGATCTAGAAAATGAAATGTTACGCGACAAAATAGCACAACTGCCAGAAGAATACCGAGAACCATTAGTGTTACAAGTACTCGGCGGCTATAGCGGAGAAGAAATAGCTAAACAACTAAATTTGAATAAAAATACCGTGATGACACGATTATTTAGAGCACGTAATCAATTGAAAGAATCGCTCGAAGATGAACCTATGTTTCTCGGGCAGTTTAATTAGAGGTCATTATTATGAATGAGAGAATGGATGATTTACAATTTAGGCGTAGCATATACGCTGATCCTAGCTCTACCGACCAAGAGGTGCTTGCTGCTAAAAAAGCCGATCCTGCAAAACAACAATTTGCCGATGAATTAATTAAGTTAGATTTAAAAATTCATCGAGCAATAAATGTTGACGTGCCCGAAAATTTATACAATAAATTAATGTTAAAACAAACGTTAGCAAGCCATCAGCAACAAAAACGTAAAAATCGCATACAATTGGCCATAGCGGCTTCTGTCGCATTTACTGTTGGGCTCAGTGTTAATTTTATGCAAAGTTCAAACGTTTACTCTGATTTAGGCGATTATGCGCTTGCTCATGTAAACCACGAAGCTCACTTATTTAGTAATAACAGTAATGCAAAAATTAGCTTAGCATCACTCAATAAAAAAATGTCAACTTATCACGCAAGTTTTACGCAGTCACTTGGCAAGTTAATTTCAGCTGGTGAATGTAATTTTGGTGGTCTTAAGGTTTTGCATTTAGTTTATCAAGGTAAAACCCAACCAGTAACCGTCTTTGTTGTTCCCTCAAAGAATGACTTAGATTTTGATTCTAACTTTTCCCATGGAAATTTACATGGTGAAGCGCAACAATTTAAAAATGCAAATATTGTCGTTGTAGGAGATAAGAATGAGCCCCTTCAACAATGGCAACAAAAGATAAAACAAGATATAACGTGGTCAACTTAATGAAACTAAAAGGTTCAAATTGTAGGCTGTTCCGAGCATAAGCGAGATGCAACAAATATATGCAACAGAAAGACTACATAAAAGTTAACCAAGCATAACGTTAAAAGAGGGTGTAAAAATAAAAACGCCAGTATTATCAACAACAATACTCGCGTTTGGTACTATACCAATCTCACAAACCAAGTGATCATTTCTACTTGTTAAAATTACCAACTGCCGCGTTATTTATTTTATAATTAGAACAACTAGTTATTAAAATAAATGCCTTGTATTTGACAATTTTTCCTGCGTATAAAATAGGTCACTTAATTAATGAAATGGGTATTATTAGCAAATCAAAAATTGTTAAATTGTTAAATTGTTAATAATTTTTTATTATCAATTAAAATTTTCTTTCCTATTCCTTTCACTTTAAGTAAATCATTAAGTGAATTATAAGCACCATTACGTTGACGATATTGAATAATTGCTTGTGCTTTTTTCTCACCGACTCCTTTTAATTGAGTAAAGTCTTTCACTTGCGCTTGATTGATATTAATAGGCTGTTGTTGTACTTGCATTGGCATATTATCTTCACCTATAGGTGGTTCAGCCGCTTGTACAAAAGTATTGAAAGATAAAGCAATAAACGTAATAACAGTAAATAATAATGATAGTTTTTTCATGATAAATCCTTTTGAGTAGTTGTTTAATTCATTTTAGTAAATAAATATTGTCCATAATGACATTCATCGCAATTATTGAAGTATCTATGATGATGACGTTCAATGACCATAAATGACAAAAAACAGCATAAATACAGCACAAACAAAAAGGCGACTATTAAAGTAATAGTCGCCTTTTAATTTTCTGTCAAAATTTTTCATCAATTAAATGAAAATTTCATGAAAAATGAGTAATACCAAATTGATTAAGTTCTTTCCTACTGAGCGAGAATTCAAAGGCTTAGAGACAAGGCATTTATTTTAATAACTAGTTGTTCTAATTATAAAATAAATAACGCAGTAGTTGGTAATTTTAACCAGTAGAAATGATCACTTAGTTTGTGAGATTGATATAATATTTTGGTTAATTTGTTGCAATACAGCCTGCGGATCTGCGGCTTTAGTAATTGGCCGCCCAATCACTAAATAATCTACACCGACAGTTAACGCTTGCTCTGGTGTCATAATGCGTTTTTGATCATCACTACTACTCCCTGCAGGCCGAATTCCTGGGGTGACTAACTTAAACTCTTGACCTAATGTTTGCTTTAATTCAGCTGCTTCCCATGCTGAACAAACTACGCCATCTAAGCCCGATTGTTGCGTTAATTTAGCTAAACGCATAACTTGCTCTGCTGTTGATAGATTGATCCCTAAACCGCGTAAATCGTCTTCTCCCATGCTAGTTAACACGGTAACAGCGATTAATAACGGTTTATCATTGCCAAACGGTTTTAATGCTTCATTAGCCTTGATCATCATTTTACTGCCGCCACTAGCATGAACATTGACCATCCACACACCTAAATCAGCTGCGGCAGTTACCGCTTTGGCAACGGTATTAGGAATATCATGAAATTTTAAATCTAAAAAAACATCAAAACCTCTATGCACAAACTCTTTAACTAGTTCAGGGCCAAAGTAGGTAAACATTTCTTTGCCTACTTTTAAACGGCAATCGTTCGGTGATACTTTATCAACAAACGATAAAGCATCGGCTTTTTTGTCAAAGTCTAATGCAACAACAACTTTAGGATCGTTCATGTGGATTCCTTTTAGAAATTTATATTGTTTGGTTCTACTAGTCACAATGTTAATTTGTCGTGCCTAGCTACGCTCGAGACGACCTACAGGTGAAATCAGTCTTTTCTTTAATCATTGCCATATCACACAATAGTCGAGTTAATTTGTCGTGCCTCGCTACGCTCGTGACGACCTACAGGTGAAATCAGTCTGTTTATTCTAATAATTGCCATATTCTAGAATAGTCGAGTTTAAATTCTAAATCATGTCGTTCAAGTTCAAGGAAATAGCGCACAATTTTATATCTAACCACTAATAATGACTTAGCTCGCAGTCTGTTTATTCTAATAATTACCATATTCACAGCTAGTTCATTCAAGATTGAGGAAATAGCGCGGAATTGATGCCAATCAATGAGCACTTTTGACGATGAAATTGGGCGATAGGATGACGAAGTTAATCCTCTACTCGCCTTCGAGCCCCCGAACAGGCTTAATCTGTTCCCAGTCGTGACATGAGGGACAAGACCAATAATGCGTACTGGTATTAAAACCACAATTTCGACAACTGTAACGCGGCTTTTCTTTTAAATAAGCAGCAATAAGCTTACTCATCATATCTAAACTTTCGTATTGTTTTCCTTGTCCTGCTTCATCAATTTGCATTTTTATAAAGTGCTTAAAACCACGAATAGTTGGTCGTTTTTTTAACGTGATTAACATATATTCTTTCGCTTTTCCCCTACCTTTTTTCTGCTCTATATAAGTGATATATTTAATCAAAGCACTGGTGCTGCCAGTTTTATCATAAACTTGTTTGATGAATACAAAAAAATCATCTTGTAAATTTAGTGCCAAATAGCAATGTTCTATTTTATCAATCACATCAAGAAAAAAATCATCATCCTGCTGATAAATATCTTTATAGCATTGTGCTGCTTCATTATATTGCTGATGATCCTCATAAATCTCTGCCATTAAAAAATTCGCCCGACATGAATTAGCATCATAAGTCAGCGCTTGTTCTAATAATTCAATAACTAAGATAAATTCATCTTTTGTGCACGCTTGTATGGCAAGTTCACAATAAAAATTGGCTAAACTATGTAGTAGTTTTTTATCTTTACTTTTTATTATAACTTTTTTTAGGTCTATGCCTTGTTGCCAATCTTTAGTTGATTGATAAATTTGCAATAAATAGGTTAATGATTTAACACCAAAACGCTTTGATTTTAGCAATTTAGAAAACATTTTTTCAGCTCTGTCATATAAACCAGCAGATAAAAAATCTTTACCTAATTCAAAAATGGCATGTTGCTTATCTTTTGCGGGTAAATTAGCATGGCGAACAAGATGTTCATGTACTTTCAATGCTCTGTCTAGCTCGCCACGGCGTCTAAATAAATTAGCCATAGCAAAGTGAGCTTCGACACTATCGTTTTCTACTTTCAAGGTTTCTAATAAATATTCAATAGCTTTATCTTGCTGGTTAGATAATAAATAATTAAGTCCTTTTGAGTATTTAATAGAAAGATCTTGTTTGGCACTTTGATCATTTTGTTTAATACTATTACGTCCCATAAACCAGCTATAGCCAGCTACAACAGGTAATAATAAAAACAATAATTCTAGCATATTATACGTGAGTCTTTTGTTTAGCAGCTTTATCTACAAAAGGTAGTTTTTTCTTTACTGCACGAGAGAATCTCCACAATAATACCGCCAGTAATCCCATAGCAAAACCTATAGCGGTAAATAAACTCACTGCCATAGCAACAGACATTTGTGTACGTGCAATTAAATAATTAAGGGTGAGAGTTTGTTCATTTTGACTGCCAAAAATAAAGGCAATGGCTAATAACACAAGTAAGATAAATAAAGATAAGTAAAAACGCAAAATAATCCCCAACAAATACGGTTAGACCAATGAGTAATATTCTAGCATTGTTTTTCATCATAAAAGCTAAAAAAAAACAAAAAAAATGGTACGCTCTACAGCATACCATTTCATCTACAATAAATTATATAAGGCTAAATCAACAGATTCTTAAGCTACGTTAGCATTTACACGCTCACGTAATTCTTTACCCGGTTTAAAATGAGGAACATATTTTCCCTCTAAATCAACCGAGTCGCCTGTTTTTGGATTTCTCCCAACGCGCGGCGCACGATAATGTAATGAAAAACTACCAAAACCTCTAATTTCAATACGCTCACCTTTTGCTAAAGTTTGCGCCATCATTTCAAGAATTTCTTTTACTGCAATTTCTACATCTTTGGCAGACAAGTGACTTAATTTATCTGCTAATATCTCAATGAGTTCTGATTTGGTCATTTGACCCTCCAGTGTTTTCATTTAGCTTCACGCCAATGGAATAAAAATCAAAAGGGAACACTCTATGAGTATAGTTCCCTTCTCCTTAAACACTTAAACTTATTGTATTAACTACAAATTAGCTTTTTGCGTTTTTAAATGCTTCAGCCATTGCGCTTAAACCAGATTCTTCAACTTGGTTTAAGTTGTCCATCGCTTGACGTTCATCCGCTTGATCTTTCGCTTTGATAGATAAGCTAATTACACGGTTTTTACGATCAACACCAACAAACTTCGCTTCAACACTGTCGCCTACTGATAATTCAGTAGAAGCATCTTCAACACGGTCTGCAGAAATATCTGCTACACGAATGTAACCTTCAACTTCAGGAGCTAACTCAACTTTCGCGCCTTTAGCATCAACTTCAACAACCTTACCAGTAACAATAGCACCTTTTTTGTTATCTGTCAGATACATATTGAATGGATCGTCTTCAGTTTGTTTAACGCCTAATGAAATACGTTCGCGTTCTGGGTCAACTTGTAATACAACAGCTGAGATTTCATCACCTTTTTTGAAGTCACGAACCGCTTCTTCGCCACCTTTCCATGAAATATCAGATAAGTGAACTAAACCGTCAATGCCGCCTTCAAGGCCAATGAAGATACCAAAATCAGTAATAGATTTGATATTTCCTGAAACTTTATCGCCTTTGTTGAAGTTTTTAGCAAACTCTTCCCAAGGGTTAGGAATACATTGTTTTAAACCAAGAGAAATACGACGACGTTCTTCGTCAATTTCTAATACTTTAACTTCAACACTGTCACCTAAGTTAACAACTTTAGATGGGTGAATGTTTTTGTTAGTCCAATCCATTTCAGAAACGTGAACTAAACCTTCAACGCCTTCTTGGATTTCAACAAAACAACCGTAATCTGTTAAGTTAGTTACACGACCAGTAAGTTTTGAACCTTCAGGAAAACGGTTAGCAATTGCTACCCATGGATCTTCACCTAATTGCTTCATACCTAGAGATACACGAGTACGCTCACGATCGAATTTCAAGATTTTAACTGGGATTTCATCACCAACATTAACAATTTCGCTTGGGTGTTTAACACGTTTCCAAGCCATATCAGTAATGTGTAATAAGCCGTCAATGCCGCCTAAGTCTACGAATGCACCGTAGTCAGTTAAGTTCTTAACGATACCTTTAACTTCTTGGCCTTCAGCTAATGACTCTAATAATTCATCACGTTCAACACTGTTTTCTGATTCGATAACAGCACGACGAGAAACAACAACGTTATTACGCTTTTGATCAAGCTTAATAACTTTAAATTCTAGCTCTTTGCCTTCAAGGTGAGTTGTATCACGTACTGGGCGTACGTCAACTAATGAACCCGGTAAGAAAGCACGAATGTTGCTAACTTCAACCGTGAAACCACCTTTAACTTTACCGTTGATAACACCGATAACAGTTTCTTTTTCTTCATATGCTTTTTCAAGCACTTGCCATGCTTCGTGGCGTTTTGCTTTTTCACGAGAAAGAATTGTTTCACCAAAACCATCATCAGCAGCGTCTAAAGCAACGTCGATTTGATCACCAACACTTACTTCTAATTCACCAGCAGCATTTTTAAATTGGTCAATTGAAATAACAGACTCAGATTTAAGGCCAGCATCAACTAATACGTTATCTTTGTTGATCGCTACGATTGTACCCTTAACAATTGAACCAGGGCGTGTTTCGATTTCTTTTAAACTTTCTTCAAAAAGTTCTGCAAAATTTTCAGTCATAACTTGTTTATAAACTCAGTTATTAATCCAGTCAACGTCTATGTTTCATGGGGGTTAAATTAAAGGGTCGAGTGCATCCATACAGTCAACCATAAGGTTATACTATTTTGTTTACGTTAATAATTAACAGCAATTAAGAATAATTAACGCGAATATTAAATTTTTCATTAATAAACGAGGTTATTTTATCTACTACAGCATCAATAGAAAGCTCAGTAGAATCAATAACTAACGCACCTTCGGCCGGTACTAACGGAGCAACCTTACGGTTACTATCACGCTCGTCCCGTTGACGTATGTCGTCTAAAAGGCGCCCGATTTTAACATCAAAACCTTTTTGTTTCAACTGTTGATATCTTCTTTGTGCTCGCTCTTCTGCGCTAGCGGTTAAAAATATTTTTGCCGGTGCATCATTAAAAACCACTGTGCCCATATCGCGACCATCAGCAACTAAGCCAGGAGCTACTTTAAAAGCGCGTTGGCGGCGAAGCAAGGCTTCTCGAACTCTTGGAAATGCAGCTACTTTTGATGCGATATTGCCAACGTCTTCTGTGCGAATAGTATCGCTAACATCTTCACCTTCTAAAATAACTTTGCTTTCGCCATTATCATTAACCTTAAATTGCACATCTAAATGTGCAGCAACAGGGATCAACGCTTCTTCATCATCGATCGCTAATTTATGATGTTGCGTTGCTACCGCTAATACGCGATATATGGCGCCGCTGTCTAATAAGTGCCATCCTTGTTTTTTTGCTAGAATAGACGCTACCGTACCTTTACCTGCCCCACTTGGGCCGTCAATGGTTATTACCGGAATTTGTTCATTCATTCTTTATGTCCTAATATCAAAAATCGGCGAAATTATACGGGATTTATCATTGAAAATCGCCTAAAAAATTACTAAGTAAACTATTTAACAGAGACACTTGCTAATTTATCAAAATAATCAGGGAATGTTTTTGCCGTACACTTAGGATCATTTATAGTGACAGGCGTCTCACTCAAGGCGACAAGAGAAAAACACATCGCAACGCGGTGATCATTATAAGTGTCAATTTCAGCGTGCTTTAAAACAGTTGGTGGTGTGATTGAAATATAATCTTCCCCCTCGATCACGTCAGCGCCAACCTTTCTAAGCTCTGTTGCCATCGCGGTTAGTCTATCGGTTTCTTTAACTCGCCAGTTATAGATATTACGGATCGTAGTAGTGCCTTTAGCAAAAAGTGCGGTTGTTGCAATAGTCATTGCGGCATCGGGTATATGATTCATATCTAAATCTACAGCCGTAAGCGCTTGAGCACTCACGGTAATTGACTCATCATGCCAAGTTACCACTGCGCCCATTTTTTCAAGTACATCGGCAAAGTGTTTATCGCCTTGCACACTTAATCGACCAACACCATGAACCGTAATTTCGCCACCTTTTATTGCGCCAGCGGCCAAAAAATAGGATGCGGAAGAAGCGTCACCTTCTACCATATATTTTTCAACCGCTTGATAAGTTTGTTTGCCTTTGACGGTAAATGATTGGTAATTATTGTTTTGAACATTAACACCAAATCGCTCCATGATGTTAAGCGTGATATCAATATAAGGTTTAGAGACTAATTCGCCTTCAATATTAATGGTAGTGTCTGTTGCTAATAACGGCGTGATCATCAATAGGGCGGTTAAAAATTGGCTAGAGATTGAGCCATCAATACTCACTGTACTGCTGACAGAAATGCCCGTTAAGGTTTTGCCATTAATTTTTACAGGAGGGTAATTAGGGTTTTCTAAATATTCAATGTCTGCCCCTATTTGCATTAACGCATCAACTAAATGCCCTATAGGCCTTTCTTTCATGCGCGGTTCACCTGTTAAGATAAATTCTCCCTCACTAGCAGCAAGTGCCGCACATAAAGGACGCATCGCAGTACCTGCATTACCTAAGTATATATCTAAGGGCTTTTGCGTTTTAAAAAAACCATTATTACCCGTAACGATACACTCAGTGCCACACTCACTTAATTTATATTCAATACCTAGCGTTGTTAATGCATTAAGCATATGTTTAATATCATCACTGACCAATAAATTCGTTATTCTTGTGGTGCCATTAGCTAAAGCCGCGATTAATAGTGCGCGATTTGACAAACTTTTTGAGCCTGGTAAAAAAACTTCACCATTAATTTTACTGATCGGATTTAAAGTTAACTGTTCCATTTTAGTTAACTTCCTGTGCAAATTTTTTCATAAAATCAACCAATGCTTGCACACCTGCAAGCGGCATGGCGTTATAAATACTCGCGCGCATACCACCAACACTGCGATGTCCTTTTAATGCCGTTAAACCAGCGGCTTCAGCTTGTGCTAAAAATTCACTGTTTAATTCTTCATTAACCAGCCAAAATGGCACATTCATTAAACTTCTGTTTTGTTCGGCAATATTATTTGTATAAAAATCACTTTGATCAATCGCTTTATATAACAACACAGATTTTTCTTGGTTAACTTGGGCTATTTTCTTTACACCACCTAGCTCTTTTAACCACTCAAACACTAACCCTGCTAAATACCATGCGTAGGTTGGTGGCGTATTATACATAGAACCGTTATTGGCAATGAGAGTGTAATTCATTATCGACGGTGTTGTGCTGATGGCTTGATTTAATAAATCATCGCGCACTATAACAATGGCCAAACCAGAAGGACCAATGTTTTTTTGTGCGCCCGCATAAATTACCCCAAATTTACTCACATCAATTTCTTGCGACAAGATCATAGATGACATATCAGCCACTAACGGCACGCCTTTGGTTTCTGGCACCTCAAAAATTTCAATACCATCAACGGTTTCATTCGGGCAATAATGTATATAAGCAGCGTCTTTTGTTAACCGCCATTGGCTACTCGGTTGTACACCTTTACCTTGCTCTGTGTTAGTAACCACGTCGATAACATTAACATCACCAAAATTTTTCGCCTCGCTCGCCGCCGCTTTTGACCAAGAGCCAGAAACGATATAATCAGCACTCTTACCTTGCGCTAATAAATTTAACGGTACTGCTGAAAACTGTCCGCGACCACCACCATGACAAAAAAGCACTTTATAATTATCAGGAATTGCCATTAATTCTCGTAAATCGGCTTCAGCTTGTTTGGCAACCGCTACAAATTCGTTACTGCGATGGCTAAGTTCCATCACTGAGCACCCAGTATTTTGCCAATTAACCATCTCTTGTTGCGCTTTCGCCATTACGGGAATAGGCAACATTGCGGGACCTGCACAAAAATTAAAAACCTTAGTCATGAGAATTAATTTTCCTTTGAAATTTAATTAAAAGTACTTTGCTACAAAAATAAGTAGCACGTATTTATTGAGTATTCGAATACTTTAGACATAAAAAAAGGCGGATAAACCGCCTTTTTTCAACTTAAAAACGGTTATTATTCGTCGTTATCAATGAGCTTTTCATTACCAGCTTCTTCACCATTAGCCGCTTCATCAGTTGAAGTGGCATCTGAGGCATTATCTGCTGATGAGCTATCGCCTGAAGTTGCTTCAGTTGCATCTGAATTTTCAGTTGATTCTTCACCTTGTTCAGTAAATTCATCTTCTTCAATTTCATCAATGCGTTGTAATGCAACAACATGTTCATCTTCTGCTGTACGAATAATACGAACACCTTGGGTATTACGACCGATAACGCTCACTTCATTAACACGAGTACGTACTAACGTACCGTTGTCAGTGATCAGCATGATTTCATCCATTTCTTCAACCTGAACGGCACCAACCACAGGGCCATTACGATCGCTTACTTTAATTGAAACTACACCTTTAGTCGCGCGTGATTTAGCTGGATATTCAGCTAAGTCGGTACGTTTACCGTAACCATTTTCAGTAATGGTTAATATGGCACCGTCATTTTTCGGTACAATGAGTGAAACAACACGTTGTTCACCTTCAAGACGAATACCACGAACACCTGTTGCAGTGCGCCCCATTGGACGTAATGCTAAAATTTCTTCGCCAGTTTCAGCGTCAATTTTCACTTCGCCAGTTTCGCTATCGCGAGCTTTTTCATTAAAGCGTACTACTTTACCTGAATCTGAAAACAACATAATATCATTTTCACCATTAGTAATATCAACACCAATTAAGGTGTCGTCATCACGTAAATTCAGCGCGATAATACCATTAGCACGTTGGTTAGAATATGCCGTTAATGGTGTTTTCTTCACTGTACCCGAGGCAGTAGCCATAATGATATATTTATCATCTTCATATTCGCGTACCGGTAAAATAGCGGTAATACGCTCGTCATCTTCTAATGGTAATAAATTAACAATAGGACGCCCACGTGCCGTTCTGCTCGCTAATGGCAGTTGATAAACTTTTAACCAGTACAACTTACCGCGATTAGAGAAACATAAAATTGTATCGTGAGTATTAGCTACTAATAATCGTTCGATGAAATCTTCTTCTTTCATCTTAGTCGCCGCTTTACCTTTACCACCACGACGTTGCGCTTGATAATCAGATAAAACTTGGTACTTCACATAACCTTCGTTAGACAAAGTCACCACAACATCTTCTTCACAAATTAAATCTTCTAACGCTAAATCATGTGAAGCATTAGTAATTTCAGTACGACGTTCATCGCCAAAATCATCACGAATAACTTCTAATTCTTCACGAATAACGTCCATTAAGCGTTCAGGACTAGCAAGAATATGCATTAATTCGGCAATAACGTCTAATAACGCTTTGTACTCACTTAGAATTTTTTCGTGTTCTAAGCCTGTTAATTTATGTAAGCGTAAATCTAATATTGCTTGTGCTTGTTGCACTGACAAGTAATATTGACCATCTCGAATACCTAACTCGGCATCTAACCATTCTGGACGAGCCGCATCGTCACCTGCAGCTTCAAGCATACCAGCAACATTACCTAAGCTCCAACCTTTTGATAATAAAGCTTCTTTCGCTTCACTTGGTGTTGGAGAAGTTTTTATTAACTCAATAATAGGATCAATATTGGCAAGCGCAATGGATAAACCTTCCAATAAATGCGCACGTTCACGCGCTTTACGAAGTTCAAATACAGTACGACGAGTGACTACTTCACGACGATGCAGTACAAAAGCGTCAAGCATTTCTCTTAAATTAAATAATTTTGGTTGGCCATTAGTTAATGCCACCATATTAAAACCAAAAGACACTTGCATTTGTGTGAGCTTATACAAGTTATTTAAAACAACTTCACCGACTTCACCGCGTTTAACTTCAATAACCATACGCATGCCGTCTTTATCTGACTCATCGCGTAATGCAGAAATACCTTCAAGACGTTTTTCTTTAACCAGCTCTGCCATTTTTTCAATAAGGCGAGCTTTATTTACTTGATAAGGAAGTTCATGAACAATAATGGTTTCGCGACCATTACTTTCATTGACTTCAATGCTAGCACGAGCGCGTATTTTTATTTTACCGCGTCCTGTCTGATAAGCTTCTTGAATACCCGCACGACCACTAATAATACCCGCGGTAGGAAAATCTGGACCAGGAATAATGTCAAGTAACTCGTCAAAAGTAATTTCACTATTTTCAATGATAGCTAAACAAGCATTAACGACTTCGGTTAAGTTATGTGGGGGAATATTCGTTGCCATACCCACTGCAATACCCGAAGTACCATTAACTAATAAATTAGGAATACGAGTTGGCATAACCGCTGGAATTTGCTCTGTGCCATCATAGTTAGGCACAAAATCAACGGTTTCTTTGTCTAAATCAGCTAAAATAGAATGTGCTATTTTAGACATTCTAATTTCGGTATAACGCATTGCTGCTGCACTATCACCATCAACAGAACCAAAGTTACCTTGGCCGTCAACTAACATATAACGCAATGAAAAAGGCTGTGCCATACGCACAATAGTATCGTACACAGCAGTATCACCATGCGGGTGATATTTACCAATGACGTCACCAACCACACGGGCTGATTTTTTATAAGGTTTATTCCATGCATTACCTAATACTTCCATCGCAAAAAGAACGCGGCGATGTACAGGTTTTAACCCATCACGAACATCAGGTAAGGCACGACCAACGATAACGCTCATGGCGTAATCGAGGTAAGACGTTTTCAGTTCATCTTCAATATTTACTGGAACAATTTGTTTGGCAAGATCTGTCATAAAACAGCGGTTTCCCTAAAATCAGAAAGTCTTAAAATTATTATTTTTAATATACTCAAGCCACTTGAAGATGCAAGTTTCAGGATGGCTGAGCAATTCATAATCAAGGCACTTGTTTGTATTAATGGTTATTCCCTTAAAAAAACAAGTAACGCAGAGTATGATTTACTCAGTCATCCCCGAAGGGCTGGTTTAGAAACGCTTTATGCTACGTTAGATGAATTTGAAGTAGAATAACTATACCTATATTCATCTGCCTTACCTAAAGCGTTTCTAATCCCAGCTGAAATCTACATCTTCAGGTGGTTTGAGTATAAGCGCGAGATCTTAACATAAAAGAGAACCGCGCACAGAGTTTATTGCACCAATTCTGCCTAATTTTACAGGTAAGCACAACTAGATTTTTTCACAAGTTAACTCTGCATGAATATGGAACATTCAGACAAGGCGATATACCCTGATCTCATAAAGAATATTGTTAAGAATAAGGTTACTGATCTTTAGTTATTAATTGTCCGTGTTGATTGAAAATTTCAATATTTACCTCAATACCACTACGTACACTTTGCGTTACTACACAAAAATCTTCAAACTGGGCAATAATTCGATCGAAATGTTCAATATTTTCAGGTTCATTCGCTAAAGTAATAGCTACTGAAATATCGGTTACTCGCCAACGTTTTTCTATTCTTGCTAACGTTCCTGTTACCTTAGCACTAAGTTCACCAGCCTGCTGATGATATTTTTGGATCGAAAAAAGCAAGCTTGCACATAAACAATTGGCTACTGAAGCAATTAATAAACGAGCAGGATTAGGACCTTCCCCAGAGCCTAACGGTACAGGTTCATCACTAACTATTTCACCAAATTCGCCAAAATCAATAGTAAATTGATAACCCTGAAGATGGTGTAATTCGACTGAAAATTGTTGTTCAGACATTATTTTCTCCCTTATTTACCTTTAATTCATTAAAGAACCGTTTTAAACGTCACTAACATCGACATGATAACATAAGCACTCGTTAAGTATTTTATTAGCTTATTGCGCTACATCATAAAAATCATACTTAATACGCTGGGCTTGCTTGCTTGTTTAGTTTAAAATCTTGCTTAATTATTATTATTAAGTTTATCTGTTATGCCAAATACACAAACCGAAACATTAAATGTAAACCCTGAAGAAATTGCTAAGTTTGAACAAGGTGCAGCGCAATGGTGGGATGAAAATGGTGATTTTAAACCATTACATCAAATCAACCCTTTACGCCGTCAATTTATTTGCCAACACGTTGGCGAAGTGTTTGATAAAAAAATTATCGATGTCGGATGTGGCGGCGGTATATTATCAGAAAGTTTAGCTAAGTTAGGGGCGAAAGTTACGGGTATAGATATGGGGACAGAACCTTTAAATATAGCCAAATTACACGCGCTTGAAAGTGGCGTAACCGTTAATTACGAAAAAATTACTGCTGAAGAAAAAGCCTTAGCCAGCCCTGAAAGCTTTGATGTCGTTACTTGTATGGAAATGCTAGAGCACGTGCCTGATCCACAATCTATTGTACAAGCTTGTGCAACTATGGTTAAGCCTAAGGGTTATGTGTTTTTTTCAACGTTAAATAAAACCATGAAATCTTATTTATTGGCCATTTTGGCAGCAGAAAAAGTCTTTAAACTAGTGCCTAATGGCACCCATGACCATGATAAGTTTATTCGCCCGGCACAATTAATTTCATGGGCAGAACATCATGGTTTAAAATGTATTGATACCACAGGTATTCATTACAACCCAATTACCGAAAATCATAAATTAATAGACAGTCTTGACGTTAATTATTTAATTGTTTGCCAGAAGATATAAATCTATATAACAAAATCGCCTTAAAAAGGAATCTATATAGTCAAAATGCTCAGATAAAAACCTTGATTGAAATGCGCGCGTTCGCTTTTCAATCAAGTTGTCTTTAAAATTAACAAAAAACATAAAAACAATTAACTTATTGATAATCAAAAACATTAACCTAAAACTCACAAATCCGCATAATATTTTCAAACTCACAATAAAAATAATTATAAATAAAAAAATTATGCCAAAAAACTATTGCCTTTTATAAAAAACATCTTTAACTTCTTTTCTAAAGTTAGTCATTACTAACTAATTTTTATATTCAACAAAAACCCCTTATTTAATAAAAAATATAGGCTTGCAATAACCACAAATTATCATTATCTTGTGTCTATAACTTAATAATAACTACTAGATATAGTGTTCTGTTATTTTTTAAACACAATCTGTTGTAGTAGTGTTGTTAATCACGTTTTTGGCTTTTAGTCAAACGTATTAAATAATACTTTACCTAACTACAATAATAATTGGATAGAAAACCTTTCATGAAAAACAACCTTTTTGTTACTAAACGTAATGGCGAAAAAGAGCTCATCGACCTTGAAAAAATTCACCGTGTTATCGATTGGGCTGCAGAAGGCCTTGATGATGTTTCCGTTTCTCAAGTTGAATTAAAATCTCATATTCAATTTTATGATGGCATTAAAACTGAAGATATTCATGAAACTATCATTAAAGCAGCAGCTGATTTGATATCAGAAGAAACACCTGATTATCAATATCTTGCTGCACGTTTAGCTATTTTCCATTTACGTAAAAAAGCTTACGGACAGTTTGAACCACCTAAATTATACGATCATGTTGTTAAATTGGTTGAGTCTGAAAAGTACGATCAGCATTTATTAAGCGATTATACCCCTGAAGAATTTGATCAACTCGAAGCTATGATGGATCACAATCGTGATTTAAGTTTTAGCTATGCGGCAGTAAAACAGCTTGAAGGTAAATATTTAGTTCAAAACCGTGTTACAGGTGAAATTTATGAAAGCGCCCAGTTTTTATATATTTTAGTCGCCGCTTGTTTGTTTGCTAAATACCCAAAAGAGACTCGTTTAAATTACGTAGAGGGTTTTTACAATGCTATTTCAACCTTTAAAATATCATTACCAACGCCAATTATGGCAGGTGTACGTACGCCAACACGTCAGTTTTCATCCTGTGTATTAATTGAATGTGGCGATAGCTTAGATTCTATTAATGCTGCATCAAGCGCTATTGTAAAATATGTCTCACAACGCGCAGGCATTGGTATTAATGCGGGTAGAATTCGCGCATTAGGCAGTCCTATTCGAAATGGAGAAGCATTCCACACTGGTTGCATTCCTTTTTATAAGCATTTTCAAACGGCAGTTAAAAGTTGCTCTCAAGGCGGAGTTCGCGGTGGTGCTGCTACATTATTTTACCCATTATGGCATTTAGAAGTTGAAAGCTTATTAGTACTTAAAAATAACCGCGGCGTTGAAGAAAACCGTGTTCGCCACCTAGATTACGGTGTGCAATTTAATAAACTCATGTATCAACGCTTAATTAAAGGCGATTATATTACCTTATTTAGCCCAAGCGATGTGCCTGGCTTATACGATGCCTTTTTTGAAGATCAAGAAAAATTTGATGCGCTTTATGTACAATACGAAAATGACGAAAGCATTCGTAAAAAACGTATAAAAGCCATTGATTTATTTACTGCTTTTGCGCAAGAGCGTGCTAGTACAGGGCGTATTTATTTACAAAATGTTGATCATTGTAATACCCATAGCCCATTTAACCCCAAAGTAGCACCAATCCGTCAAAGTAACTTATGCTTAGAAATTGCTTTACCCACCAAACCGCTTGAGCATATTAATGATGAAAACGGTGAAATTGCATTGTGTACTTTATCGGCATTTAATTTAGGCATGATTGAATCATTAGATGAATTAGATGAATTAGCCGACTTAGCGGTACGTGCGTTAGATAGTTTACTTGATTATCAAGACTACCCTGTTCCAGCGGCACATAATGCTTCGCTAGCTCGTCGAACGCTAGGCATAGGTGTCATTAATTACGCCTATTACTTAGCGAGAAATGGCGTATTTTATTCTAATGGTAGTGCTAATAATTTAACTCATAAAACCTTTGAAGCGATTCAATATTATTTATTAAAAGCGTCAAACAATTTAGCAAAAGAGCAAGGTGCTTGCCCTAAATTTAATGAAACCGTATTAGCTGATGGCATTTTACCCATTGATACTTATAAAAAAGAAATCGATAACATTACGGGTGAAGCTCTACATTTAGATTGGGAAAGCTTACGCGAAAACATTAAAAAATATGGTGTGCGTAACTCTACAGTTTCAGCATTAATGCCGTCAGAAACCTCATCACAAATATCCAATGCCACTAATGGTATTGAACCGCCACGCGGTTTGATCAGTATTAAAGCCAGTAAAGATGGCATATTAAAACAAGTGGTACCTGAGTATCAAAAACTTAAGCATAACTATGAATTATTATGGAATATTCCTAATAATCAAGGTTATTTAGAGTTGGTGGGTATTATGCAAAAATTTGTTGATCAAACGATTTCAGCGAACACTAACTATGATCCTGCCCGTTATGAAAATGGTAAAGTACCGATTAAACAGATACTAAAAGATTTATTAACCGCTTATAAACTTGGCATAAAAACGCTTTATTATCACAATACGCGTGATGGTTCGGGTGACGATCAAAAAATGATTGATGATGGCTGTGAAGGCGGTGCTTGTAAGATATAACAAACATCTTTTTGAAAAATCAGTAATCAAAGTGGTGTTATAAATCACCACTTTAACTAGCAGATATTACAGAACAAGCATATTAATAATAACTAATAATATTTTTCAAATATCATTATAGTGATATTTTTAAGGGATAATAATGACTTACTCAACGTTTAATCAAACACCTAATGATGCACTTAAAGAGCCGATGTTTTTTGGTCAAAGCGTTAATGTTAGCCGTTATGATCAACAAAAATTTATTAATTTAGAGCGTCTTATAGAAAAACAATTATCATTTTTTTGGCGACCTGAAGAAGTCGATGTATCAAAAGATAGAGCCGATTGGCAAAGTTTGACCGATTCAGAAAAACATATTTTTATTTCTAACTTAAAATATCAAACACTGCTTGATTCAATGGCTGCGCGTTCAGTTAATGCCGTATTTTTACCTTTAGTGTCTCTGCCAGAATTAGAAACGTGGATAGAGACTTGGGCATTTAGTGAAACTATTCATTCGCGCTCATATACACATATATTGCGTAATTTATTTACGGATCCGGGTGAAATATTTGATGATATTGTCGTTAATCCTGCCATATTAAAACGAGCAAGTAGTATTGCTAAATATTTTGATGATGTCATCTTATCAACACAATTATACCAATCGCAAGGCGAAGGTAGTTATCAAGTTAATGGCGAAACTGTTGAAGTAAGTCAGCGTAAATTAAAAGAAAAACTCTATTTAGCTATTTGTTCAGTTAATGCACTTGAAGCTATTCGTTTTTATGTTAGTTTTGCTTGTTCATTTGCTTTTGCTGAACGTGAATTACTTGAAGGTAATGCCAAAATTATCAAGATGATTGCGCGTGACGAATCATTACATTTAACCGGTACACAAACCATTTTAAATTTATGGGCAAACGGTAAAGATGACCCAGAAATGGAAGAGATCTGTCGTGAAATGAAAGATCAAGGCCGACAAGTTTTTATGGATGTGGTTGAGCAAGAAAAAGAATGGGCTGATTATTTATTTAAAGATGGTTCGATGATCGGCTTAAATGCTGAAATATTAAAACAATACGTTGAATATATTTCAAATCAACGCATGACCGCCATTGGTTTAGATGCACCGTTTGCCATTAAAAACAACCCATTACCATGGATCAATGCTTATTTATCAAGTGATAACGTACAAGTAGCACCACAAGAAACGGAGATATCATCTTATTTAGTTGGTCAGGTTGATACCAGTGTATCGAGTGATGATTTTGACAGCTTCACGCTTTAATTTCACGATTTAATAGACTTAAAACTTCAAAACACATTTAACTTTAGCGACTTTATAAATATTTTATCGCATGAAAATAACTATTAATGGCAAAGTCGCTAAGTTTTCTTCCGAGCAACATAAAACCCTATTAGAAGCTTTAGAGCAACAAGGTTTTGACCCTCATTACCATTGTCGTGATGGTTTTTGTGGTGCCTGCCGTTGTAAATTAGTTTCAGGGAATATAGATTACACCCTTGAGCCCATCGCTTTTATCCACCCAGGTGAAATCCTGACTTGTTGCGCGATCCCCACAAGTGATATAGAACTCGATCTCGAACAGTAATTTTATCTTCTTTTATTGATTTAATATTAAACACCCCCATAATTTGTTATGTTATAAATTAATTTTACTTTAATCAATTTGGTATTACTAAGGATTTAAAAATGACAATGACACGACACGGATTATCCATTGGTATAGAACGCGTTAATAATGAATTTTTTCTTACCTTAAAGGCTATTGGTAAACTCACTCATGAAGATTATTTGAAAATTAATCCCATGATAGACTCGGCTTTAGCAGGTGTGAGTACTCCAAAAATCAATGCCTTTATTGATGCAACAGAATTAGAGGGATGGGAGTTAAGAGCTGCTTGGGATGACTTTAAACTCGGCTTAAAGCATGGTAGTGAATTTAATAAAATTGCTATTTTTGGTAATAAAAAATGGCAAGAATATAGCGCTAAAGTAGGTACTTGGTTTATTTCAGGTGAAGTGAAGTACTTTGATAATAGTCACGATGCATTGACTTGGTTACAGCAAAAATGAAAACTTTAGCAATAGATTTCTAAAAAGCATAATACGTTATTGTTAATAAATAACAATAACTTATCCATCAAAAACACAATAATTATCATATAAGGATGTTAGTAAAGCACGCACCTTATTATCTTCAATTCGATAATAAATAGTTTGTGATTCGCGACGAGTTTCAACTAAGTTGGCATCTCTTAATTTACCTAAATGTTGCGATAATGCTGATTGCGATAACGGAACTTTTTCATTAAGTTCCCCCACCGAAAACTCTTGCTCAGCTAAGGTGCATAAAATAATTAATCGATATTTATTGGATAGTTGCTTTAAAATAGCCGCAACTTCTTGCGCTTGCTCAATAAGTAAGTTTGGATCTACATTCATATAAGACTCTTGATATTTTATATTTACAAATTTTTGTAGCTTAATTAGTAATAATTAATATAATAAAACGATAGTCACTCACTGGCAACTAAATTCATTAATTCAATTAACGC
>WGGB01000207.1 GCA_015491935.1 Alteromonadaceae bacterium | reverse complement strand
GTGGCTATAGCTCAGTTGGTAGAGCCCCGGATTGTGATTCCGGTTGTCGAGGGTTCAAGTCCCTTTAGCCACCCCATTTTTTACTTCTTTCTTGAAGTGAAATTTAAAGTTCTTATATAAATGTTTGTTTAAAAGTATAATGTATCGGTGATTAGCGCAGCTTGGTAGCGCACTTGGTTTGGGTCCAAGGGGTCACAAGTTCGAATCTTGTATCACCGACCACTTTTAAAAAATTCAAAAATTCAAAAATTCAAAACATAAAAACATAAAAGCATAAAAAGCATACTTGGTTTGGGTACTCTCAAAGTACAGTCACAAGTTCGAATCTTGTATCACCGACCACTTTTCAAAACTTCAAAACTTCAAAACTTCAAAACATAAAAGCATAAAAAGCACACTTGGTTTGGGTACTCTCAAAGTACAGTCACAAGTTCGAATCTTATATCACCGACCACTTTTAAAAAATTCAAAACTTCAAAACATAAAAGCATAAAAAGCACACTTGGTTTGGGTACTCTCAAAGTACAGTCACAAGTTCGAATCTTGTATCACTGACCACTTTTCAAAAACTTCAAAACTTCAAAAAAATTAACTTTCTTCATTACTACCAAACAAGGTGAGTTGGTTTTTGCCACTATTTTTAGATTGATACATAGCGTGATCTGCATCATTAATTAACGTATTCAAATCATAGCCTGATGTGTTGTTAGAGGTTACACCAAAGCTTGCAGTTACCTTAAAGTTATGTTCTGTAGCTTTGGTATCGATATAAGCGATCATTTTACGATAATGCTCAGACAGTTTTTCAGCTTTGTTTAAATCACAACTTGGTAGTAATATACAAAACTCTTCTCCACCTAAACGGGCAAAAATATCATTAGTGCGAATAACTTTTTGGCAGGCTTTTACCACTTCTTTTAGCACCCAGTCACCACAGGCATGACCATAACTGTCATTTATATTTTTAAAGTTATCTAAATCAAATAAAACACAACTTATTGGTTGTTTATTTTTTTTACAGTGCTCTATAGCGGTACTTGCTATTTGAATAAAATGTCCACGATTAAATATGCCCGTTAAAGCATCATATTCAGCCAATAAACGTAATTTTTTTTGTGTTGTAAGTGTTTTATATCCCCAAAAAAGTAACAAAGTGACAATAGCAATGAGTATGGCAATAAATAGACGTTCGTTTTCTTGTTGAGTTTGTGTTAATTTTTTCTGTACATTGAGTAAACTATTTTGTTTGTTTAATAATGCTATTTGTTGTTTTTGCTGCTGATCCTTATTTTTAGCTAATTGAAACGCCAAGGTTTTTGCTTGCACTTCATCCAAATAACTTTTATCTGCTTGAATATATTTTTTATGATAATTAAGTGCTTGTCGATATTTTTGTTGTTGTTGGTTAACTTGATAAAGTAAATAATATGCTTTAATTATTTGTTTGGTCGTTTTTAGTCGCTTAGCTTGTAATATTGTTTGAAAGGCATAATGCTCAGCTTGCTTTAGCTCTTTTTTTTGCCAATAAATTTGTGCTAAAACCATATTGGTTTCGGCAAGTAAAACAGGGTAGTGGCTAGCTTTTATTTCTGCAAAGTTATTCGTTAATAAGGCTAATGCTTTGTCTGATTGTTCGTTTTCGACATAAAGTTGTGCTAAATAAGTTCGAATAATATTGGTTGCGATAACTTCATGTGCCGCTTGGCAAGCTTTTATTCCTTGAAAAATTTGTGCATTAAAAGGCAATAATTGTTGAAGATTAAATTGTGCCTCTAAACTGAGTTGTGCGGCAATACATTGACTACGCTTATCGTTAGTTTGTAAGCTTAGTTGATTTAGTTTTTTTGCATAGGTGAAGCCAAGTTGGTATTGACCTAGTTGGTTATAGAAAAGAGCAATGACAGACAATGCCATTGTTTGATTTTTAGTGTTATCTGTTGATGGTAATAACGTTAACGTTTGAGTTAAATATTCTAAGCCTAATGACCAGTTTTGTACTTGAACCAGAATATTGATTATAGTTAGCCGCACTCTAAATTTAAGTGTAGATTTATCCATTGAATCAAAAAGTTTTTTTAATATTACTAAGGCTTCCTTAAAATGCCCTTGAAATACTAATTGATAGCTTTCTAAATATTGGAAGTAATTTTTCTGTTCTTTGGTTAATAGCGTCTGTTTCTTACTTAGTTGTAGTAACAATTGATTAAATTTTTCAGGATTACTACTACGTAGTTTATCCGCTTGTGCTAATTGTTGTTGATTTTGAATGTATAAATTATCGTTAGCAAGCACAGAAGTGTGCAAAACTAACGATAAACTTAACAGTGCAATTAGTTGCCATGCCCAAATATTCATAATTAATACTTGTTATAACTAATAACGATTATGTTTTAAAATATTAGGCATTAGCCATCAATTTGTTTTCTTCTGGTGTCTTTTCTGGCTCTGGTTGTTCATTTGGTTGTTCATCTGGTAAATCATCGGGCCTAATAACCATAGAGCAAATTATTGTTGGACAATTTTTGATTTTAGCATTTAGTTTATCCCGATTTTTTTCTGTTAATGCTTGTTTTAATTCTGCATCAATATCAGCTTGTGCAATAGCACTTGCTAACTGTTGTTGATTTTGTAATGAGGCATTATTACCCATTTTTTCGAGTAATTGAATTATATTAGACATTATTTATTCCTTGTTTTATTGTTGATATTAAAATAATAGTTAACTGCTTTCTACTTGTGTATGCTCATTTTTTTCTTGCTGAGTAATAACTGCAAGCTTATTGAGTATAGTGGTATTTTTTTGCATTGCTCGACAAGGAGGAATGACTAATGTGGTATGCAATGATAATTTAGCATCTACTAACTCACTTAATAAAATGGTTTCTTTACGTACAGTATCTATAGGCAGTACTTTAGCTTCGTATAATATTACGGGGTGATTTAGTGGATAGCTTTCTGCTAATAAGTCAATGAGAACTTGTCTGTAAACCGCACCCGTTGAAAATTTCCCTAAACTTTTATCCCCTGCAACGCCTATTTGCCATAAAATTAGCTGGGCACTAGGGTCAATAATACGTTGATAAAACATAAATTGACTCGCTTCGTACTGTTGACAGCCAACTTTACCGGGATCTATACCTAAATCGGCAATTAAACAGTCTTCGGCAGAAATACCCGCTTCCATATAGGCCGTAAATCCTAATTGTTGCGCTGTTTCAATGGCTTTATGTGGTACACCGGCAAAAACCCCAGGATGACCATAAAAGGCGCCAACCACTTTTTTTCCCGCTTTTACTTCATTAATCATCGCACTAACCATTTGCTCATAAGATATAGCGCGTGATTTACCTTCTTGATAAAAAGGTTGTAAGCTACGCACATCAGGGTGCATTTCTTCAAGCCATAATTGCACTAAACCATTAGACATTAACGAAAAAACCACATCGGCTTGTTCTATATGACTACGACATATTGGCGTTATATGCGCACCTAAAGCCATACCTAAACCCACACAAACTAAACTTCCTGACATAAAACCTCATTTATTATACAGCTACTTTTATACCGCTATTTTGTAATTTAGTTGCCAGTTAAAAAGTAACGTTAGCAATTAACTTAACTGGTTGATAAGTTAGCTAACTATTAATCGTTATTAACTTTTCTAAACTAACAAACTAATACTAATTTGAATAGTTAATTTTATAAAATTTTTGTGATAATTGTTTGCTGCCAGCTTTGGCGTTTAAACTGGCAAAAAGTGTCACTATCATCATTATAAAGTAGAAACCCCAACTTTTTAACAAAACGCTTAGTTGCTAAATTTTTACATTTAAATCTTGCGTTAATGAAGGGAAGGTTTAACTGTTTAAAGCCATATTCCATTAAAGCTCCCATAGCTTCTTCAGGGATTAATTTTCCTTGTGCTTTTTGCGATAGTACAATACCAATTTCAGGTGGTTGTACCATGCTTAAAGCGCTTTGGGGCGAAGTGATTTTAGGTTTGCTGATAATTAAGGTTAATAAGCCTATTGATTGCTCTGTGTTTTTATTAACCACTGTCCATGTTAAAAAATAAGGTTTTTTCATCTGCATTAGCTTTAAGCAGCGCTCAAAACTTATTTTAGCGTCATTTATGCTTAACGGTTCGCCAATATAACGCATAATTTTATCACTAGTATATAAATCACAATATAGTGTTTGATCTAGTGCTGATAGTGGCCGTATAAATAAACGTGTAGTGGTAAAACTTCGCATTACTAATATTCACTTGTGGGTTAAACATACGCTATTGATAATAATACTATTTTATATGTAATGCCATGTTGTTGTAAGTAAACAATTATTTGAGCCAGCAAGGAATAGTAAATATTTGCACTAGAGGATACAGATACGCTTTAAGTTTATTTCAGTTGTTTTTAAAATGAGTAAAAAGCACTATTGTTAATAGTGCTAGTATTTAATTTATAATAGAAGAGGCTATTGTTTTCTTTTAGTTAACTTACGTGAAGCTATCCCTACAAGAGATAATGCAAATAGGGCAAAAGTAGAAGGTTCTGGAACTGTGCTACTATTAGCATTTCTTACTATATAAAGACCATTTTTGAGCTCTGTGGGACTTAAATTGAAGTTGTTTGAAAAAATTCGATATGTATTCATCCAGCGCGATACGCCCATCATTCTATTCACACCATTTGCATTTTTATATAGGCCATAGGTGTCAACCCCATTATTATTCCACAAAGTTGTACCAAATAAGGTACGGTAATCGATAAAATTTTGAATTAAATTAGCATCATTAGTATCAACCCAACCAGTTAAACCATAAAGTGCTGAATAAGTTGGAAATGCAGAACTAAACAAATTAACCACTTCAGTATTTGTCGCCAAACGCCAATTATTTGCTGGCTGGATAAAGGTGTTCCAATTTGAAAAAGACCAACTGGTTGAAACCGATAAATCTAACCACTGTAAATTAGAGGAGGTATCAAGCACCGCTAAATTATCACCAGACGTTAAATAATCACTTTGTATTAATCCTGCGTTAGCATTAAAATTTAGCGTTACAGCTAATATTAAAAACGCACCTAATTTAGTAAAGTTCATTTTTGAATCCTTATTATCCTTGTCCATGCCTTAGTGTAGTATTATGTTACACCATGAGTTTAAAATATATACAGTAATGTGTAAAAAATGTCAATATGGGGTCGCTATGAAGGGCAAACGGGTAAAATTTAATTAGTAACTAATCCAACGGTAAGTACTTTCATCAAGTAAGCATTATCCCAGCCTGCTTTTAAACGTTTGCTTTTAATGCCCACTTTGGCTGTCTTTTTATTTTTTAATAAATTAAGTGCTATCTTGTTAATCAGTGCAATATTCTGTGCCGTAAAACCACTACGTAACCTATTTTGATCTTCATTAAAGCTCACATCAAGCTGCCAATGAAGTTTATTTTCCACATGCCAATGACTACGAATTGCATGGCAAAAAAATTCAGTATCTTTATCTATATGACTACTGACATAATAACGCTGCTCGTATGAGGTTTTGCCATTAAGCTCTCTGGTTGAACAAACAACGATCATACTCTTTAAACTTGACCAACGCGGGTGACGTTCCTTTATCCAATCAACATCCGTTGTTAGCCAGACGTCTCTCGTTTCAATTAGCCCATGCTCTCCATTAATACTACAATAATTATCATTATGGGCTGTATTTTTAAATTTATTCTCAACTTGGTTATCAAGATATAGCTTCATATCATCAAAAAACTCGCCTTGGTTACCTTTTAAAGCAAGTAAATAATCAGCCTCTTTTTCAATAATTTGATCGGCAATTTTAAATTGACAACCCATCGCATCGGTAGTGATAGTCGCCCCGTTAATATCAAGTAAATTTAATAGAATAGGGATCGCAGTGATTTCATTTGATTTATCTGAGACTTTAATTTGGCCTAAACAAAAGTTATTTTCTACAGACCAAGCACTCACTAAATGGGTTGCTGACATGCCAGAGGCTTTATCTAAGGTACGTCGCATTGCTTTGCCATCTAAAGCAATAACCCCTTCTTTTGTTTACTTAATTCAGTTATCCATCGAGTAAAAGCTTCATGAAATTCATGAGGATTAAGTCGATTAAGTACATCATTAAACGTATCATGACTAGGAATTCCGTTGGTAAGTTCAAGAAATTTTCTAAACCATTTTATCTTGGATTTACCGTATTCTTCCATCGCATTAAAATTATCGCAACCACTGATAATGGCTCATATGGCAATAGTCAGAATATTAATAAAAGGATGTTTTGCTGACTTTCTAGGGTCTGTTAAGTCACAAATGCTTTACTTATTGTGGTTTCAGTCATAATTATTTCAGGCAAAGACTATTATATGCCACGATCAATTGGATCGGTCAAATGATCAAAACTGTTTGCCTAAATAATACACTTGTTGGTGTTGTTTTACCCGTTTGTCCTGAATAGCAAACTATGTTAAAAATCAAGGGAGTGACGCTAAGTACGACAGGCTCTATAACTCTAATCAACTAGCAATATTTGAATGAATAACCCGATACCTCGCGGCTTGCGGCGGGGTTATTCATTTAGGAGCTAATAGCGATAGTAATGAAGTTGTTGTTGATAGTGCCTATCAACTTGTTCAAGGAGCTAACGATAATTTGTCGCTGACTATTAGTGAAGCGGGTGATTATACTTTTACCGTAGTTGGCCAAATCCTGAAACGACTAAAATCACCGTGAGTAAAAAGTAAGGAGATAATAATGAGTTATAAAAAACTCATCTCTAATTAAAGCTTTATTTTTTACCGTAAGCTTTTAAAAACGCGCTATGTTTATGGCGCGTTTTTTATTTTTAGCAAAAGTAAATTATTTTGTTAATAATAGAGGTATACACAAAAAATAATTAGAGTAAATATTCAAAAATCTTTTGAATACGTATGCATAAGCTTTGCAAACTTTGAATACGTATGCAAAATGTATTTTCAAATTGATTTGCGCTTTATATTAAGGCATCAATAAAAACATGCTGTTAATTTATTGATCATTAAAAAATAAAATTATTCATTGAAAATTACATAAAACATAACTCATGGATGACTCGGGGAGAAAAATAAATGTTAAATTTTAAGCCAAGTAAAATGACATTAGCGCTACTTTCAAGCGGTTTAATGTTAGCTAGTGCTTCATCATTTGCGGCACAAGCTGTAGACGCAAACAAAAAAAATGCAGATAAAGAAATTGAAGTTATTGAAGTAACGGGTATTCGCGGTAGCTTGCAAAAAGCACAAGCAATTAAAATGAGTAGTGATTCAATTATTGATGTGCTTTCTGCTGAAGATATAGGTAAATTGCCCGATACAAGTATTGCTGAATCACTTGCTCGTTTGCCTGGTATAGCTGGTGAGCGTCGTAATGGTCGTACTAGTGGTCTGTCTGTCGATGGTCTTAATGAAAACTATATTGGTACTTCATTAAATGGTCGTGAATTACTCGGTATGGGCGATAATCGTGGTGTAGAATTTGATTTATACCCAACAGAAATTGTTTCTCAAATTGTTGTTTATAAAACTCCAGAAGCCGATTTATTAAATCAAGGTATTGGCGGTACGATAGATTTACAAACCGTTAAACCATTAAATGCTAAAAAAGCATTAGTACTAAATGCTAACTATGAAAAAAATGATACTGCTTCAAAAAACCCAGATTTTAATAATAATGGCCATCGTTTTTCATTAAATTATGTTGACCAATTTGCTGATGATACCTTAGGTTTAGCGTTAGTTTTATCTTCACAAGAAACACCTCGTCAAGAACAACAATTTCGTGGTTGGGGTTATGCAACGGTAAATCAAGACAATCCACGTAGAGCTACTGATACAGTCGATGTGCCTGATGGTACTTTAGTGCTTGGTGGTCAAGATTCATTTACACGCTCAGCAATGTTAAAGCGTAATTCAGTCGCAGCTATTGTGCAATATGCACCAACAGATGATTTAATGGTGCAATTTGATGCCCTGTATATTGATTTTAAAGAGTCTGATGTTAAGCGTGGTATAGAAAGCGGTGGTGCTGAATGGGGTACGGGTGATTATACTATTACGGGTGTCGATAACGGTGTTGTTACTTCGGGTTATTACGATGGTTTTAAAGACGTTATTCGTAACGATGGCCGAACTCAGGATTCAATCTTAAAAACTTATGGTTTGAATTTAGAATATACAATTAATGAAGACTGGACAGCAACGATAGATTTATCAACAGGTAATGTTAAGAAAAATATTGCTGACATTGAGAGTTATTCAGGTACTGGTCGAGGCGGCACAGGTCCTGCTTATGCACGTTCATTTACCTCAGGCCCTAATGGCGCATTTTATAGCGACCATCCAACGATTGCTCCTCTGGATTATACCAATTCAAGTTTAATCACGCTTGCTGGCTCACAAAACTGGGGTGGCGGTATGGGGGCTAGTGATGCGCAAGACGGTTTTGTTAATCAACCTGTATTTAATGAATCATTAGACAGTGCTCGTATTGATGTGGCTGGTATTTTAGATGGTGATATTTTTAGTGGCATCACTTTTGGAGCTAACTATAGTCATCGTACTAAAAGTAAAAGAAATAATGGTTTTTTCTTAACAGCACCAACGTATCCTGGTGATGGTCCAATTCCAGACCCAATAGGTACTGTTAATGTTGGCTTTGGTTTAGGCTCTATTATTGCTTATGATAGCATTGGTTTATATAACTCTGGATTTTATACAGCAACTGATGGGAGTATCACCGATAATGGTCGTTTAGGTGATACTTATACTATTGATGAAAAAGTATTAACAACATATGCTAAGTTAGCGATTGAAGCTGAGTTAGGCGATGTGTCTGTGACGGGTAATGTTGGCGTACAAGTCGTTCATGTTGACCAAAGTGCTAGTGGTTTTAATACTTTAAGTGGTCCTAATGGTTTTACTGTGGCAACCCCCGTGACTGATGGCGATAAATATACGGATATTTTACCGACATTAAACTTAAGTTTTGAAGTGTTAGAAAATCAATTTATTCGTACTTCATTAGCCAAAATTCAATCACGTCCACGTATGGATCAAATGAAACCTAATAATCAGGTTAATTTTGATTTTAATGATTCTAAAATATTAAGCACTAATATTGAAAATAGCCCGTGGAGTGGTAATTCAGGTAATGCAAAAATTCGTCCATTAGAATCGAATCAATTTGCTATTTCGTATGAAAACTATTTTGCTGATGATGCTTATTTTGCCGCGAGTTTTTTCTTTAAAGATTTAACTAACTGGCAAAAACAAGCCAATAAAGTCGGTGATTTTTCAGAGTTTTATATTCCTGGGTATCACCAGTCATCAGATACAACGGGAAATCAAGCTCCTCAACAATTTGTGGGCGGCGTTTCTTCAGTTGGCGATGGGCTAACTGGTTTTATCCGTGGTTATGGACTACAAGCTAATGTTCCGCTTAATTATGTAAGTGAATATCTTGAAGGCTTTGGTGTTACGGCTAATGCAACTTTCTTGGCGGGTGGTTTAGACCTTCCTGAAGAGCAAGATAATAGTATTCCTGGTTTATCAAAAGAAAGCTATTCTGGTACGGTTTATTATGAACGTGAAGGTTTTGAGGTTCGTGTCTCAGCGACTAAACGTTCTAAATTTTCTACGCAAACTCGTGGTTTAAGTTTACGTCTTGATGATACTGTTGATGAAGGTGGAACATTTGTTGACGCTCAGATTAGTTACGATTTTGATAAGGCAGGTATAGAATCTTTAAAAGGATTAACTATTTCATTACAAGGTCAAAACTTAACGGATGAAAATACCCTACAAAGTAATGGGCCTTTACAAGTGACTACATTCCAATCTTTTGGTCCTAACTACTTATTAAATGCTAACTATAAATTTTAATTAGCGATTTAACGAATAGTTTTATAATGTCATAAATATTAAAGCCTGTTAGTTTTCTAACAGGCTTTTTTTTAAATCGTTTAAATATAAAAAATCCCATAACGTCGATAGGCAAATAGAGAGAAGTAACTATGAAAAATCATAATAACCAAACAATCAAAAAAGTTGTCATATTAGGTGGTGGTACAGCAGGTTGGATGTCGGCGTCTTTAATGAAAAAAGTGATCGGTGCAGCGGTTGATATTGAAGTCGTTGAATCTGAAACTATTGGCACCGTCGGCGTTGGTGAAGCAACTATTCCACCTATTCGTATCTTTAATCAGGTACTAGGTATTAATGAAGCCGAATTTATTCGTGAAACTAAAGCGACGATTAAGTTAGGGATTGAGTTTGAAAACTGGAAAAATATTGGCGAGCGGTATTTACATTCTTTTGGCGCGCCTGGGCGCAGCAGTGCTTTTTGTCAATTTCATCATTATTTTAAACGTGCGCAACAGTTAGGTTTAAAAGATAGTTTATGGGATTATGATCTTAATGCTTTGTGCGCCAAAGCAGGTAAATTTGCGGTTATTAACAGTAAAGATCCAGTGTTAGAGCTGCCCCATGCTTATCATTTTGATGCCGGTTTATATGCGAAATTTTTACGTAAGTTTAGTGAAAATATTGGTGTTAAGCGTACTGAAGGCTTAGTTGAACAGGTTCAACAAAATAAACAAACAGGTTATATTGAAGCGTTAGTATTAAAAGATGGTAGCGTGATCGAAGGGGATTTATTTATAGATTGCTCTGGTATGCGAGCATTATTAATTGAAGACACGCTAAAAACGGGTTATGAAAACTGGGATCATTGGCTAACCTGCGATAGCGCATTAGCGGTGCCGTCTGAGCGTTTTGATAAAACTCTGCCTTATACTCGTTCAATTGCCCATAGTGCAGGTTGGCAATGGCGTATTCCATTACAACATCGTAATGGTAATGGTTTAGTCTATTCAAGTGCGCATTTTAGTGATCAACAAGCCAATGATTTATTATTGAGTAACCTTGAGAGCAAAGCCATTGGCGAGCCTAAGCTGTTTAAATTTAACGTTGGCCGTCGTAAACAACAATGGCATAAAAATGTGGTGGCAGTAGGGCTTTCCAGTGGTTTCTTAGAGCCGTTAGAGTCTACCAGTATTCATTTAATACAATCAGCCATTGTACGTTTATTACATCTTTTTCCTCATCAGGGCATTGCTGATGCAAGTGTGGCTGAATATAACAAACAATCACAAATTGAATATGAACAAATACGTGATTTTATTATTTTGCATTATCACGTGCAGCAACGCACCGACAGCGATTTTTGGCAGTATTTACGCAATATGGATATTCCTGCAACGCTGCAACATAAAATTCAATTGTTTAAAGAAAGTGGCCGATTATTTAGAGATCAAAATGATTTGTTTCTTGATGCCTCATGGTTACAAGTTATGGTTGGACAAGGTATTGAACCGCAAGATTATCATCCTATTGCTAATAATCTTTCAGAAGCGCAGTTAATGGATATGCTAACTCGCTTAAAAGCAATAAAACATGAACCTATACCCAAATTACCTAGCCATGATGAGTTTATTAATAAACTTTGTAACAGGTAGGTGATTTATTCATGAATAAGCAATCAAGTAAACAAGAAAGTAAGACAGCAAAGAATAGCGAGAATAAGCCATTAAACATGGTGATTGTCGGTGGTGGCACCGCAGGTTGGATGGCAGCAAATTTGTTCGCCAATAAATGGTCGTCAGAGCAAGTACAAGTAACGCTAGTTGAATCACCTGATGTTGGCATTATTGGTGTGGGCGAAGGTTCAACGCCGACCTTAAAGCGTTTTTTTGAACTACTTAATATTAGTGAAAGTGAATGGATGCCACGTTGTAATGCCACCTATAAAATGAACATTCGTTTTGACGGCTGGAGCCCTAAATCGGGTATTAACAGTTATAGCCATCCGTTTACCTCACAAGTTGATACTTTTACCTCAAGAGCATTTTTAGTGAATGGTCGTACTCGTCGTTTAGGCTTAGATGTTAATACTAAACCTGCCGACTTTTTAATTAATGGTGTGTTAGCTGAGCAGGGTAAAGGGCCACTTACGCCAGATAATTTTCCCTTTAAAATGGAATATGGTTATCACTTTGACTCAAATTTATTAGGAGAGTTTTTAGCTGAATTTGCTGCCTCGAAAGGGATCATTCATAAAAAAGCTCATATTGAACAAGTACAAAGAGCCAATAATGGCGATATTAGCGCCATTGTTACCCACGCTGGTGAAGTGATTAGTGGCGATTTTTTTGTTGATTGCACGGGGTTTTCTGCCTTATTAATACAAAAAACACTGGGCGTTAAATTTAATAGCTATAAAGATAATTTATTTAATAACGCTGTGGTAGTGATGCCGACAACGATAAGTGAAAAAATTCCAGTAGAAACAACGTCAACTGCGTTGTCTAATGGTTGGTGTTGGAAAATACCACTGACTAACCGCTTTGGTAATGGCTATGTGTACAGTAATGATTTTATTTCGGCTGATGCAGCTGAAACAGAATTGCGTACTTACCTTGGCTGTTTAAATTCTGATGTGCAAGCTCGGCATTTAAAAATGAATGTTGGCAGTTTAGAACAACACTGGTCACATAATTGTTTAGCATTAGGATTGTCGCAAGGGTTTATCGAACCACTTGAGGCAACCGCATTGCATTTAGTGCAATTATGTATCGAGATGTTTATCAGTAAGTTTGAACAAGGTGGTTTACATTGTCTTGCACAACACCAACAAGGTCGTGAGCAATATAACAGTTTAGTTAAACAGCGCTTTGAACGCGTACGTGATTATATTGTTGCACACTATAAATTAAATACCCGTGACGATAGTGATTATTGGCGTGCTAATCGAAATAACCAGCATTTATCTGACTCCTTAATGCATATTTTAGATGTTTGGTACAAACGTGAAGATTTAGCCGCCGAAATAGAAAGACAACAGTTAAATAATCATTTTGATGCGGTTTCTTGGCAATGTTTATTAGGTGGTTATGGTGCTTTTCCACCACTTGCGCCAAATCAGCCCAATAAAGGTGATTTATATAAAGAACAAAACATTCAACAGTTTTTACAAGGTTGTGCATTAAATTTTTCGTTACATCAAGATAATTTATCTTCATTATGAAATACCTCAACTTAGCTAATAATATTTTCGCACTTGAAAATGGCACGTTTGACCAATGTCAGCAATCGGATATTACGTCAATTGCTTGGTGTCAGTAGCTTGCGAAATTAACTGACAAATAGTAGCTAAAAGCAGAGCAGTAGGCACTTGCTTATAGCAATAAACGGGTAAATAGTGTCTTGTCTTAAAATGCAAAACAATAAGAATAATCGCTTCAATAAATAGTATTTATTGAAGCTATTATTTGTTTAAGTAAGCGTATTTAGTTACAAGAAGGAAAATTTTTATTTTTACTTAGATAAAAGTTAAGCAAAGGTATTAATAATATTTCCTGAAGCGCCTACAGGGCTATTTTGAGCTGCAGCGGTAACTTGAAGCGCATCATCTTTATCATTGTCGCCGTCAGGTTGTGTCCCTTCATTAAGTTGCTCCGTTTTATTAAATGTTGGTGCCGCTACAGACATCAACGAATTCGAAGCTAAAGATACGTTCATATTATAAATCTCCAAATAATGTTGACTGTAGAAAAATAAGTATTATTTTTCTTACAATAATTTATCGACATAAAGTTAATTATCTTTAAGATTGATAAGCTCTATATATAGTTGATTTTAGTCTAGGGATTTAATGTTATTGTCTAGCTTTCTTAATCTTTTCTTAAGGTTTGTTTGTTAGTGTTTTGAGCGTTATAACTTATTTATGTGTTCTTTTTGAAAAATTAACAATAGGTGAAATAGTTATTTTATTAACTAAAATCATGGTTTGTTTCTTTTCGGTCGTTGTTGATATCTTTTGATTGAATTACGAACAAAGAAGAGAGCAGTAAATGTTATTTTACTGCTATAACCGCTCTATTTAATGGCATTATTTAATAATGTTATTCATATTAACACTTGTTTCATTAGGCTCTACTTCTACAACTAAAGGAGTTAAGTATTCTGCGTTATCGTTAAGCCTCATTGGTGTCTTATCGCTGATCAGTTCGACTCCTTTACTGAGCAAACGATGCCCCGCAACATAAGTGTTATAACCTAATGTACAAAATACACAGGGCAGTAATTTAAATTCAGGTTTATTCATTTTATGCTCCAGTTTGTGACTAAAGAAAAGATCGGCTCCGCTTGTTAAATAAGACCGAGTAAGGCGTATTTGTATTCAATTATTTTACTGTAGCTATTATCCTGTTCGTAAACTACGTTATTTTAGTGGTTTAACATTATAAGTTAAGCACAATAAAAGGCTGAATACGTATGCAGTATATTGTTGCTAAGCAGTTAAGGGGGTAACTTTGCTGGTTATTAAAATAAAAATTATTACTTAAGTGAGCGTCAATGCTAGCCAGTCAAAAAAACTTATCCAAATCCTTTTATATGTTATTAAGCCTACCAGCAACGGCGATGGGCTTTGCTTTATCGGTACAAATTTCTGCGCTAAGTTGGATTTTAACCACACAATATGGTTTAGATATTCACCAAGTAGGCTTAGTTTGGGCAGCAGGGCCGATAGCCGGTATTTTAGGGCAAGTGATTGTTGGCATTATTAGCGATAATGTTTGGTTGTGGAATGGTCGCCGCAAGCCTTTTATTTTGGTTGGCGGTACGTTAGCGGCATTAATGTTATTGGCATTGCCTAATATTGATGTGGTTTCGACAAGTTTAGGTATGTCAGGGCTAATGGGCGTAGCGATAACCGTTGCGTTAACTTTAGATTTATCCATTAATCTTGGTTTTAATCCCACGCGCGCCATTATTGCTGATGTTACACCCGAAGGTGAAGAGCGCACCAAAGGTTATACTTGGATGCAAACTATTTCAGGCTCTTTTGGTGTTTTAGCCTATGCTATTGGGGCATATTGGGGCAATTATGTACTGATTTATTTTGGTGCTGTTTTAGTGTTATTACTTTCTATTTTACCGCCATTTTTTATTAAAGAACCGCGCGAGTTAACCGTGACTCATGAGAATAGTAATCAGCAGCAAAAGGTTTCATTTAGTGATGTTATGCTAAATATTAAACCGTTATGGGGATTTATTGCTTATGATATTTATGCGATGGCATTACAGCTTTCGGGGATTAAAACAGATCATTATTGGGCAGAACTTATCGCGGCGGTTATAACGCTATTTTTTGTTTTACAAACACTGCTGACTAAAGAGCAGTCAAATAAAGACATTGCATATAATAAACAGCAAGCGGGCTTGATAGGGTTTAGAAAAGTACTCGCGGCACATTCATTTAGCTGGATCGGTGTGCAAACTATGTTTGTATTTATTTTTGCTTTTCTGCAAGACAAGTTACCTAATGTAAGTAACGACGATTTAGGCAAAATTATCGCCACTAGTTTTTTAATTTTAAGTGCTGTTTCGGCTGTTTTACCCGCCTTGGTTTTAGAACCATTAGCAAAACGCATAGGTCGTGTTAAAACGCATATTTATTGTTTAACCACTATGGCATTAGGTTATGCTTTAGTGGTGTTATTGGGAGCTAACACGCAAATATTGTATGTATTGATGGCGTTACTTGGTATTGGTTGGTCGGCTATTATTAGTTTACCGTTTGCTATTATGTCTGAAAAAGTTGAGCAATCGCGTATGGGATTATTTATGGGGTTATTTAATTTATCAGTCGTCTTGCCGCAATTATTAGTTAGCATGGGTATTGGTTTATTTATTAATAAAATTGCCGATAAAAGCTTAGTGTTTGAAGTGAGTGCTATTTCGTTAGCTATTTCAGCTTTGGCTTGGACTCTAGTAAAAGAAAATTCAATAGAAAAATAAAAATATTGCAAAATTAATACCTTACTTTTACACTAACGTTGAAACTTGTCGGAGTGCCAAGAGTTAATTTCTCTTTTTTGAGAAAATAACTCGGGCTGAGATCGCGAAAGCGGGATCCGTGAACCTGAATAGATTAAGATCTACGTAGGAAACAAGCAATCATCATACTTACTTACTGTCATTCAATATTATGACAGCATTATGATGATATTAGGCAGTAACATTTTCAACTGAACACGTTATTACTTGCTCAAACCTAAACACCACAGTTCACAATCATTCCAGACAAGACCATTTTCTTTTTACGTTAATTAAAAAAAGGTGCGTCATGTCCACAATACTAAAAAATTTAAATAATACGAATAAACCCTCGCGTCGTAAAATGCGCGCAAATGCTGCTGATTTTATTTATGACTTAGAGCAGCAATCGTTTCCTCATTCAGAAAAAATTTATGTACAAGGGCAATTACCCAATGTTTCTGTTGCCATGCGAGAAATTAGTTTATCTCATACCTTGAATGCAAAGGGTGAAATCGTTGAAAAAAACATGCCTATTCGTGTTTACGATACCTCGGGAGTTTATAGCGATCCACAGATGAAAGTTGATGTTCGCCAAGGCTTACCTAAAATGCGCAATACTTGGATAAAACAACGTAATGATAGCGAAGAATTAATTAATGCCAGCTCGAAATTTGCCCAACAACGCATGGCGGATGAAGGTTTAGATCATTTACGCTTTGAACATTTACCTAAAGTACGCCGCGCTAAACAAGGTAAAAATATTACGCAAATGCATTATGCTCGCCAAGGAATAATTACCCCAGAAATGGAGTATGTCGCCATTAGAGAAAATATGGGGCGAGCTAAAATCGCAGATCAATTATTGGCGCAGCAGCAACAAGGAAATAGTTTAGGAGCGAGTATTCCAGAAATGATCACGCCTGAATTTGTTCGTGATGAAATAGCTCGTGGTCGTGCCATTTTACCCAATAATATCAATCATCCTGAATCGGAACCTATGATTGTGGGGCGTAATTTTCTCGTTAAAGTTAATGCCAATATTGGCAATTCGTCGGTGAGCTCTTCTATTGAAGAAGAAGTAGAAAAACTGGTGTGGGCAACTAAATGGGGCGCAGATACGGTAATGGATTTATCCACAGGACGTAATATTCATGAAACCCGTGAGTGGATAGTGCGTAATTCTCCTGTTCCTATTGGTACAGTACCTATTTATCAAGCACTTGAAAAAGTAAATGGTATTGCTGAAAACCTCACTTGGGAAGTTTTTCGCGATACCTTGATTGAGCAAGCAGAGCAGGGCGTAGATTATTTTACTATTCACGCAGGCGTACTGTTGCGTTATGTGCCAATGACGGCAAAACGCTTAACTGGCATAGTCTCGCGTGGTGGTTCTATCATGGCAAAATGGTGTTTAGCACATCATCAAGAAAACTTTTTATACACGCATTTTGACGATATTTGTGAGATCATGAAAGCTTATGATGTCTGCTTTTCTTTAGGTGATGGTTTGCGTCCAGGATCGATTGCCGATGCCAACGATGAGGCACAATTTGCGGAATTACACACATTAGGCGAACTCACCAAAATAGCGTGGCAGCACGATGTGCAAGTGTTTATTGAAGGCCCTGGTCATGTGCCGATGCAAATGATCAAAGCGAATATGGATGAGCAGCTTAAACATTGCCATGAAGCACCATTTTATACACTTGGCCCCTTAACGACCGATATAGCACCTGCTTATGATCATATTACTTCTGGTATTGGTGCGGCACAAATTGCATGGTATGGCTGTGCGATGCTTTGTTATGTCACCCCCAAAGAACATTTAGGCTTACCGAATAAAGAAGATGTAAAAGAAGGGTTGATCACCTATAAAATTGCCGCCCATGCTGCTGACTTAGCCAAAGGTCATCCCGGTGCGCAAATTCGTGATAATGCCATGAGTAAGGCACGTTTTGAATTTCGTTGGCATGATCAATTTAATCTTGCTTTAGATCCTGAACGAGCGCGTGCCTATCATGATCAAACACTGCCACAAGAGTCAGGCAAAGTGGCACATTTTTGCTCTATGTGCGGGCCAAAATTCTGTTCTATGAAAATTTCTCAAGAAGTACGCGATTACGCAAGTTCTCTTGAAGAAAATACGGGAGCCAGTGGCGAAAGTATTACCATTAAAATGCTTGATGTTGAAGCACAAATGCAGGCGAAAGCTGTCGAGTTTGCAAACTCGGGCAGTAAGATTTATCAGCCCGCAGAGTAATTTTTATGAAGCATATTAATATTGCTATTATCGGTAGTGGTTTGATTGGACGCTTGCTCGCCTTGTATCTCAAGCGAGCGGGCTTTGTTGTTAATCTTTATGATAAAAATGATAAGCGCGGTACAGGCAGTGCCGCTCGTGCTGCGGCGGGTTTATTAACGCCGTTTAGTGAATCATTAATTGCAGAGCCAGAAATCGTTAGTATGGGCTTAGTGGGTTTAGCTTTATGGCCGAAAATATTAGCTAGCCTTAACGGTTTTACTTTTTTTCAGCAACAAGGTTCGCTTATTGTTAGCCATGAGCAAGATAAAACAGAGCAACAACGCTTTGTTAAAAATCTTGATAAACATTATCCGCACAGCGCATTAACGCAACTTAATCGTTGCCAGCTCAGTGTGCTTGAGCCTGAATTAGCAAGGCGTTTTAGTGCCGCTTTGTACTTACCAAGCGAAGGGCAAATTGGTAATCGCAAATTACTGAGTGCGTTAAGCCAACAACTTGAACAAGAGCATATTAACTGGCATTTAGGTGCAAAAATAGACCAAGTTAAAGCGCAGCAATTTTGTCAGCATGGTGAAATAAAAACGGCCGATTTAGTCATTGATTGTCGTGGTACGGGGGCTATTGGCGAACTAAGTCATTTACGCGCAGTACGGGGCGAGTTATTTCAACTATTCGCACCCGAGGTCAATATTACTCGCCCTGTGCGTTTAATACATCCGAGATATAACCTCTATATCGCGCCAAAACCAAATCATCATTACGTGGTTGGTGCAACAGAAATAGAATCGAACGATACTAGCGAAATGACGGTGCGCTCAGCACTAGAATTACTCTCTGCTGCTTACAGCGTACATTCAGGCTTTAGTGAAGCCCAAATTTTAGAACAAGTGAGCGCCTGCCGCCCCGCTTTTAGTGATAATAAACCGCGTATTAATTGTCAAACAGGGTTAATACAAATTAATGGCCTTTATCGTCATGGCTTCTTATTAGCGCCCGTGGTGCTTGCACATACGTTGTGGGCAGTGCATAGACAAATTAATAGTAAAAATGCTCAACAGTTTAAGCCCAATGAATATTTTACTGGGTTGATTAATGAATGTGATTAAATTTAGAGGTTGTTATGAAAGCAATGATCAAAATAAGAATTAATGGTGAGCAACATGAAATAGCTAACCAAAGTAATTTAGCTGCATTGTTTACGTTATTTCCACCTAAAAGTACCTTTACTTGTGCGTTAAATGGTACTTTTGTTGGTAAAGATAATTATCAACAAACGCAGTTAAAACAGGGCGATAGCATTGATGTGTTAATGCCTATTGTTGGTGGCTAGTGCTGGTGTGTTATTGCAATTTAGTTTTGTCATATTGAACTTGTTTCAGTATCTAGGTTTGATCATAAAAATAATGAGAATTTAAAGAATGAATTTATCTATATACGGCACCGAATTAAGTAGCCGTTTATTAATTGGCAGCGCGCTGTATCCGTCACCCGAGGTGATGAAAAATGCCGTGCAAGCTAGTGGTAGTGAAGTGATCACTCTATCACTAAAAAGGCAAAATCCTAATGCTAAGGGTGGCGAGCAAATATGGCAGCATATTCAATCATTGGGATTAAAATTATTACCGAACAGCGCAGGGTGTAAGTCAGCGGATGAGGTCTATACGCTAGCGCAAATGAGTCGAGAGTTATTTCAAACGAATTGGTTTAAATTAGAAGTGATCGGTGATGATTATACCTTACAGCCTGATCCGATAGAGTTATTGAAATCGGCGGAGCAATTATTAAAGGCTGGTTTTAAAGTGTTGCCTTATTGTACTGACGATTTAGTCTTGTGTCAGCGCCTGTACGATTTAGGTTGCGAGGTGATCATGCCTTGGGCATCACCCATTGGTACGGGAAAGGGCTTGATGAATCCTTATAATTTGGAAACCATTCGCCTGCGCTTACCGCAAGCCACGTTAATTATTGATGCGGGTATTGGTAAACCTTCTGATGCTTGTTTAGCCATGGAAATGGGCTTTGACGGCGTGTTATTAAATAGCGCAATAGCGTTAGCAGATAACCCTGTGCTAATGGCAAGTGCTTTTGCACAAGCGATTAGTGCTGGCGAAAATGCTTATGTGGCAGGTGTTATGCCAATGAGGCAAACCGCACATCCGTCAACACCAACGTTAGATACGCCATTTTGGCATCAAAATTAGTGACCATTATTGTAGGTCGTCCCGAACGTAGTGAGGCGCGACGAGGCTCGACAATGAATTCAACAAAATGTCGCAGCAAGCGATAAAAAACTATGAGAAAATTATGAAAAAAACACTTTGGACAATCGCTGGCTCAGATGCTGGCGGTGGTGCAGGCATACAAGCTGATATAAAAACAATGGCAAGTTTTGGAGTACAAGGTTCAACGGTTATTACCGCGTTAACCGCGCAAAATAGTGCCGCTGTTAAGGCGATTAATCCTGTTACTGTGGCTATGCTCAAATCACAACTTGCCGCGTTAGAAGCCGATAGATTGCCAACCGTTATCAAAATTGGTTTATTGGCTAATATCGAACAAGTTGAATGTATCGTTGAAAAAATTACTCATTACAAAGCCACTTGGCCACAAGCTCCTATTATTATTTATGATCCTGTGGCGGTTGCATCAACAGGGGATAGCTTAGTTGAAGAAGATATTTTAACCGAAATAAAAGAAAAATTGCTGCCCTTGGTAGATGTGTTAACGCCCAATACGGCTGAAACTCAACGTATTACTGGCGTGTATTTAATTTCATCACAGGCGGTGATTGACGCAGGAGAAGCATTTAAAAAATTGGGCGTTAAAAGCGTGGTGATCAAGGGTGGTCATTGGGATCTAATTGATGATTATTGTATTGATTATGCGGCTGTATTTTCTGATATTTCAAAAGCTAATAAAAAAACGATAGTTCAACAATATTGGCTTGGCAGTAAAAATATTGCCACCATGCATAGTCATGGTTCAGGGTGCAGTTTTGCTTCTGCGATGGCGGCGTGCTTAACACTAAATTATCCATTTAAAGATGCCTTTATTCTTGCTAAAGCTTACATTAATCAAGGGTTAAAAGCGGCAAAGCAAAACGCTTATGGTATTGGTAGTATTGCCCATTGCTGTTTTCCTGAAACACTTAACGATTTTCCTGAAGTTATTGAACAGCATAGCCAACTTGGGCAGCTATTAGAGTTAAATTATAGTGAGATTAACACGCTCACAGACGCTGGTTTTGCTCGTTGTGATCAGCCCTTAGGTTTATATGCTGTTGTTGATAGTATTGCTTGGCTAGAATTATGCCTAGCGCAGGGAATTAAAACGGTACAGCTACGAATAAAAAGCAAAAATAAGACAACTCAGTATATCTCGCAAGCCATTGCCCAAGCGGTTGAGCTATCAAAACAATACCATGCTCAATTATTTATCAATGATCATTGGCAGCTTGCGATTGAACATGGTGCTTATGGTGTACATTTAGGCCAAGAAGATTTAGCTAAAGCAGATTTAAAGATGATTAAAAGCGCGGGTTTAAAACTGGGGCTTTCTACTCATGGCTTTTATGAAATGCTGCGAGCACATAATTATCAACCTAGTTATATGGCATTTGGCGCGGTTTATTCTACGCAAACTAAAGATATGACAGGACAAATTCAAGGTTTAGAAAAATTGCAGCATTTTGTACCTTTAATGAATATTTATGACAACGTTGCGATTGGAGGCATTACGCTTGAACGTGCTGATGAAGTGTTAGCCACAGGTATTAATAGTATTGCGGTGGTCACTGCAATCACTAAGGCAGAGCAACCCGTAGTAGCCATTAATCAGTTACTCGCTAAATTATCGGCACAATAATATAACCTATCTAAGCTTATTGTTTTCTTTTGTTGTTTTTGTTACTTATTGAAAAATATTGTTATTTTTATGTTTTAGAGGTTGATAAAAGTAAAAGTTAGTTAATGAGTGAAATTAATTGTCAGTTATACTCGACTCTTTGCTAAAGCCTAGATATAATTCTGCGTCATAATTTTAATCAGGACATCTTTTTCATATTTTCCGAGGCTTAGTGGTTTCATTGTTTATTACAGTGAACATCGCAAGGTTTAAATTAGCTGTTAGTTAATAACAGTGTAGGTAAATTTAAAAATAGATGCGTTATAAAAAAAAGCGTAACTGCGCTAAGTTTTGAGGTATATAAATGCAAGTTTCAGTTGAGACTATTGAAGGTTTGGAACGTCGTTTAACTATTACAGTTCCTGCCGAAACAGTAGATGTTGAAGTAAAAAATCGTCTTCGTCACATCGCCAAGACCCAACGTATCAATGGTTTTCGTCCTGGTAAAGTACCAGCATCAGTGATCCAAAAACGTTTTGGCCAAAGTGTTCGTCAAGAAGTTACTGGTGATTTAATGCAACGTAACTTTGTTGAAGCCATTGTTGCTGAAAAAATTAATCCAGCTGGCCGTCCTCAATTTGTTGAGAAAAGTGCCGCCGATAGCGATGCCATTGAATTTGAAGCAACTTTTGAAGTTTACCCAGAAGTTGAAATAAAAGATTTAGAAAAAATAACCGTAGAACGTCCTGTTGTTGAAGTAACAGACAAAGATTTAGATGAAATGTTTGTTACCTTACAAAAACAACATCAAACATGGAAAGAAAACAAGCGTAAAACCAAAAAAGGCGATAAATTAACTATCGACTTTACAGGTCGCATTGATGGTGAAGAATTTGAAGGCGGTAAAGCTGAAGATTTCGAACTTGAATTAGGCGCTAGTCGTATGATCCCAGGTTTTGAAACTGAAATTATTGGTATGAAAGCGGGTGAAGAAAAAACTATTAAAGTGACTTTTCCTGAAGATTACCATGCTGAAAACCTTAAAGGGAAAGAAGCAGAATTTGATATTGTGGTTAAGAAAACTGAAGGTCCTGTCTTACCAGAAGTTAATGAAGAGTTTGCTAAGCTTTTCGGTATCGAAGAAGGTGGCATAGAAGCTTTACGTGAAGAAGTGCGTAAAAATATGACGCGTGAATTAACTCAAGCCGTAAAAGCTAAAGTTAAAGAACAAGTTATTGAAGGCTTATTAGCCGCCAACGATGTTGACTTACCAAAAGCGTTAGTAGCACAAGAAGTTGATGTATTACGTCAACAAGCCATGCAACGTTTTCAAGGTCAAATGGATCCGAAAAATATGCCAGAATTACCGGCTGAAATGTTCACAGAACAAGCTGAACGTCGTGTAAAAATTGGTTTATTGTTAGGTGAAGTGATCAAAACCAATGAACTTAAAGTTGATGAAGCTAAAGTAGATGAATTAATTGCATCTGCCGCTTCTGCTTATGAAGATCCTCAAGAAGTGATTAATTATTACAAATCTAATCAAGAGTTGAATCAACAAATGCAAAATGTTGCTTTAGAAGAGCAAGCTGTTGAATTTATCACTGAAAAAACTGATGTAAAAGAGAAAAAAGCAGACTTTAAAGACATAATGAATCCAGAAGCGAAATAAGCTGCACCGATTCTTGACATTGCTTTAAGCAATGGGTTTTAATGGCTTATATGTTTTTCATATAAGCCATTTTTATATCTGTTTGGCTTTTTTCATTTTAACTTTATCATTTTAGTTTACTTGTGTTAAAATTTTTGCTGATTAAATGATTTTATCGGTACAGTATTTTTAACTAACTAATGCGTTATTTTAAATAAAAGGATTATCTGTTGTTCACATCTCATCAAAATTTACATGGTATAACAAATATATCGACTAACTCATCACCAGAAGCCGCACTCGTGCCTATGGTGGTAGAGCAAACACCTAAAGGTGAACGTTCTTATGATATTTATTCGCGTCTATTAAAAGAACGCGTTATTTTCTTATGTGGTCAAGTAGAAGATCACATGGCAAACTTAATTGTTGCGCAATTATTGTTTTTAGAATCAGAAAGTCCTGAGAAAGATATCTTTTTATATATTAACTCTCCAGGTGGTTCAGTGACGGCAGGCATGGCTATTTACGATACTATGCAATTTATTAAACCTAATATTAGTACTGTGTGTATTGGCCAAGCGGCAAGTATGGGCGCATTTTTATTATCTGGTGGTGAAAAAGGAAAACGTTATTGTTTACCTAATGCTAGAGTGATGATCCATCAACCTTTAGGCGGTTTTCAAGGGCAAGCGTCTGATTTTGAAATTCATGCCAAAGAAATTTTATTCATTAAAGAAAAATTAAATCGTTTAATGGCTAAGCATACTGGTAAACCTTATGAACAAGTTTCACAAGATACCGACAGAGATAACTTTTTAAGTGCAGAAAGTGCAGTTGAATACGGTTTAGTTGACGCCATATTAGAAAAAAGATTCGATAAATAACGACTAACATTGTTATATTGAAATTTTGTGAAATACTTAAGGTATTAAAGAGTACATATTAAGTATGATATTTTATTTTTGTAAAAAGGTTAGAGGTACCGTATGACCGATATTAAAAAAGGTGACGGTGATAACGGCAAATTGCTGTATTGTTCATTTTGTGGCAAAAGCCAACATGAGGTTCGCAAGTTAATTGCGGGGCCTTCTGTTTTTATATGTGATGAATGTGTCGAGTTATGTAACGATATTATTCGTGAAGAAATTCAAGAGATTTCGCCAAAACAAGAAAATGAAAAATTACCATCACCTATCGAAATTCGTGAAGATTTAGACGATTATGTTATTGGTCAAGATCATGCTAAGAAAGTATTAGCCGTAGCGGTTTATAATCATTATAAACGCTTACGTAATGGTGATGCTCATAATGGTGTTGAGTTAAGTAAAAGTAATATTTTATTAATTGGCCCTACTGGTAGTGGTAAAACACTATTAGCACAAACATTAGCACGTTTGTTAGATGTACCCTTTACTATGGCTGATGCAACGACCTTAACCGAAGCGGGTTATGTTGGTGAAGATGTTGAAAACATTATTCAAAAGCTTTTACAAAAGTGTGATTACGATGTTGAAAAAGCCCAACGTGGTATTGTGTATATTGATGAAATAGATAAAATTTCACGTAAATCTGAAAACCCATCAATTACTCGTGATGTTTCAGGTGAAGGTGTACAACAAGCCTTATTAAAGTTGATTGAAGGTACTATTGCCTCCGTACCGCCACAAGGTGGACGCAAGCACCCTCAACAAGAGTTTTTACAAGTTGATACCTCAAAAATTTTATTTATTTGTGGTGGAGCCTTTTCAGGCCTTGATAAAGTGATTGAACAAAGATCGCATGTTGGTACCGGTATTGGTTTTGGCGCGACAGTAAAAGATAAAGATTCGAAAAAATCAATTAGTGAACACTTTCAAAATGTTGAGCCAGGTGACTTAGTTAAATATGGTTTAATTCCTGAATTTATTGGTCGTTTACCTGTTGTTGCAACCTTAACTGAACTTGATGAAGATGCGTTAATTCAAATACTACAAGAGCCTAAAAATGCGTTAACTAAACAATTTATTGCCCTTTTTGATATGGAAGGTATTGAATTAGAATTTAGAAAAGAAGCCTTATTAGCCATTGCTCATAAAGCGATGGAACGTAAAACGGGCGCGCGTGGTTTACGCTCTATTGTTGAGGGCGTTTTACTTGATACCATGTACGAATTACCTTCAATGGAAAATGTCAGTAAAGTAGTCGTTGACGAAGCCGTTATTAAAGGCGAGTCTAAGCCTATTATTATTTACGAAAGCCAACAAGATAAAGCTGCTTCTGAATAAGTTGTGTCGCTTAATTATTGTTATAAAAAAGCCAAAGTAATTAATTGCTTTGGCTTTTTTTTTATTTACTAGTTGAAAGGTTTTTTACTATCCCCATATACTTTTAATTAAACCAATACTATTGTTGATTAACTCATCAAATTTTCCAAGAGAGTACCTATGTCTATAGAACAAGCGAATGTCGTTGAAATTCCCGTCTTAGCCTTACGAGATGTCGTTGTTTATCCGCAAATGGTGATCCCCTTATTTGTTGGTCGTGAAAAATCTATCCAAAGTTTAGATTTAGGGATGGAAAATGATAAACAAATATTTTTAGTCGCCCAAAAAGATGCTTCAATTGATGATCCGAGTGCTGAGGATGTTTATATTACGGGTACCGTTGCTACCATTTTACAAATGTTAAAATTGCCTGATGGTACAGTTAAAGTACTCGTAGAAGGTGTACAGCGTGCACAAGTAAAAAAATTCACCAAAACAGATGACTATTTTGTTGCTGAAATAGAATATTTATATGCGGAGCCTGCGCCAGAGGACTCGGTTGAAGTATTGATACGTTCTGCTATTTCGCAGTTTGATGGTTATGTAAAACTCAATAAAAAAATTCCACCTGAAGTCTTAACATCCGTATCGGGTATTGACGATGCAGAGCAACTTGCCGATACCATGGCGGCACATATGCCATTGAAGCTTGCCGATAAACAAAAAGTTCTAGAAATTAATAACATTGCCGAGCGTTTAGAGTATTTAATGGCGTTAATGGAAGGTGAAATTGATTTATTACAAGTCGAAAAAAAAATTCGCACCCGTGTTAAAAAACAAATGGAAAAATCACAACGTGATTACTATTTGAATGAACAAATGAAAGCCATTCAAAAGGAATTAAATGATGGCGAAGATGTGCCTGATGAAACCGAAGAATACAATAAACGCATTGAAAAAGCACAGATGCCAAGCGAGGCAAAAGAAAAAACGATTGCTGAGCTGAAAAAATTAAAAATGATGTCGCCAATGTCAGCAGAAGCAACGGTATTACGTAGTTATATTGATTGGATGATCAGCGTGCCGTGGAAAAAACGCAGTAAGCTTAGACGTGATTTGGCGCAGGCTGAAAAAGTATTAGAGCAAGATCATTATGGTTTAGATAAAGTTAAAGAACGTATTTTAGAATATTTGGCCGTTCAGCAACGCGTTAGCAAGCTTAAAGGGCCTATTTTATGTTTAGTAGGACCACCGGGTGTTGGTAAAACCTCATTAGGGCAATCTATTGCTAAATCAACAGGGCGTAAATATGTCCGCATGGCATTAGGTGGCGTACGTGATGAAGCCGAAATAAGAGGGCATCGTCGTACTTATATTGGTTCATTGCCGGGCAAGTTAATTCAAAAAATGGCAAAAGTAGGCGTTAAAAACCCTTTATTTTTACTCGATGAAATAGACAAGATGGCTTCTGATATGCGTGGCGATCCCGCATCAGCATTATTGGAAGTATTAGATCCTGAGCAAAATAATACTTTTAATGATCATTATTTAGAAGTTGATTATGATTTAAGTGATGTGATGTTTGTCGCAACCTCTAATAGTATGAATATACCCAGCCCATTATTAGATCGTATGGAAGTTATTCGCTTATCGGGTTATACCGAAGATGAAAAACTCAATATTGCCCGTCGTCATTTAGTTGAAAAACAAATTGAACGCAATGGCTTAAAGGCAAAAGAAATAGAGATAGATGACAGCGCCTTAATGAGTATTATTCGTTATTATACGCGCGAAGCGGGTGTACGTAGTTTAGAGCGTGAAATTTCTAAGTTATGCCGTAAAGCGGTAAAAAATATTCTTTTAGATAAAAAGCTTAAAACTGTTGTGATTAATGAAGATAATATTAGTGACTTTTTAGGTGTACAACGTTTTGATTATGGTAAAGCGGATAGTGAAAATCGTGTTGGCTTGGTGACAGGTTTAGCGTGGACTGAAGTTGGTGGCGAACTATTAACCATTGAAACAGCCTCGGTATTAGGTAAAGGAAAGTTAACTTATACAGGCTCGCTTGGTGATGTAATGCAAGAATCTATTCAAGCAGCCATGACTGTAGTGCGCAGTCGAAGCGATAAATTACGTATTAATCCTGATTTTTATGAAAAACGTGACATTCATGTACACGTACCAGAAGGCGCAACGCCTAAAGATGGTCCTAGTGCTGGTGTCGGTATGTGTACCGCATTAGTGTCGAGCTTAACAGGTAATCCCGTACGCGCTGATGTGGCAATGACAGGTGAAATTACTCTACGAGGAGAAGTATTAGCTATTGGTGGTTTAAAAGAAAAGCTACTTGCGGCACATCGTGGTGGTATAAAAACGGTTGTTATTCCTAAAGATAACGAACGAGATTTAAAAGAAATACCTGATAATGTGAAAGCAGATTTAGCTATTCACCCAGTAAAATGGATAGATGAAGTGTTAGAGCTTGCGCTAGAGCAGCCACCTGAAAAATGGCAGATTGAAGAAAAATCAGCCTAATTCCACGTTGAAAGAAGAAAAAAAGTAAAAAAAAGCGAAATAATTGAAAAAAAACATAACTTTCGCTTTTCAAACGCTGAAACTATGATAAGTTAACAACGCTGAATATTGCTTGAACCCTTTACCGTTAAAGGTTACACAGGGAAGAGAGTAAATATAGTTTAAAATTTTATATTGATTTCTTTAACACAGCGCTTGATGTTCAAAGTGAAGCTTGTTATAAAGTTTCTCCAGAACGCTAACAATGATGATAGCGCTGAATAATAACAAATGAAGGGGAAGACACTGTGAATAAGTCTCAACTAATTGAAAAAATTGCAGCAGGTGCTGATATTTCTAAAGCTGCCGCAGGTCGTGCATTAGATTCTTTAATTGAATCTGTTACTGAAGAGCTAAAAGACGGTGGTCAAGTAGCATTAGTAGGTTTTGGTACATTTTCTGTACGTGACCGTGCTGCACGCACTGGTCGCAATCCACAAACGGGTGCTACTATTGAAATTGCTGCAGCTAAAATTCCAGCATTTAAAGCTGGTAAAGCATTAAAAGATGCTTGTAATGGCTAATATCGTTTTTATAGCGGTATAAATAGAGCAAATAAAAAACCACCTAATGGTGGTTTTTTCATTTTAACAAAATCAGTTGTATTTTTATTTTCTGCTAAGCTTCAAGCGGGCGTTTAATTCTGCTAAAATCGCGCAAATTTATTAAAATAAAATCCTCTAAAAGAGATCAAGATGTTAACAAATATTAGAGAAAACTCTCAAGGTGCTATTGCTAAAATTATTTTAGGATTAGTGATCTTAACGTTTGCCATTGCTGGTGTTGGTAGTTATACCAATAGTGTCGATACTTCAGTAGCTGAAGTTAATGGTGAAAAAATTTCGCAGCAAGCTTATAACCAAGCCTATCAGGCGCAACGTCGTCGTATGCAGCAACAGTTTGGTGAAATGTTTGATACTTTAGCCGCGAATAAAGATTATATGGAAAATTTTCGCAATGGTGTCTTAGATAATTTAATTGATGAAATGTTACTTGATCAAAATGCTAATGAACTTGAAATTAGAGTTTCTGATCAGCAACTTAAAAAAACTATTCGCAGTATGCCTGAATTTCAAATTGATGGTGTATTTGATAATAATCGTTATTTAGCTATTATTAATCAATCTGGTTTTTTTCAATCGTCTGATTTTAGAGATTATTTACGTACTGAAATTAAACGTCGTCAATTAACACAAGCAATCGCAAGTACCGCATTTAGTGTGCCGTATCAAGAAAAATTAATTCAAAAACTGCAAGATCAGCATCGAGATATTCGAGTTGCTACTATTGCAGCAGAGCAGTTTAAAAAGAATGCTGATATTTCCGATGCAGAAATAAAAAGTTATTATCAAGCAAACCAAGCTCGTTTTGAAACACAAGAGCAAGCTAAAGTTGATTATGTCACCTTAAATGTTAATGATATCAGTAAAGGTATCAAAATAACCGATAAAGACATTAAGGCTTATTATCAGGACAATATTAATAAATATACACAACCGGAACAACGCCGAGTTGCTCATATATTGATCGAGTTTGGTAATGATGAAGCTGCTGCGAAAAGCAAAGCAGAAGCTATTTTAACAAAAATTAAGCAAGGCGAAAACTTTGCTAAATTAGCGAAAACAGATTCAGCGGATACGTTAAGTGGTGAAAATGGTGGTGATTTAGAATGGTTAGAAAAAGGTACTATTGATGATGCCTTTGATAAAGCCGCTTTTTCACTGTCTAAAGTAGGGCAAGTCAGTGGTGTGGTTAAATCGAGTTATGGTTATCATATTATTAAATTAACCGATTTAAAACCTGCTAAAGTAACCCCATTAGTTGAAGTTCACGATAAAATTGCAGCCAAATTAGCCAAAGAAAAAGCACAAGATAAATTCTTTGAATTACAACAAAAGCTAGCCGAAGTAAGCTATGAAGTACCTGACAATTTAGAAGATGCGGCCAATAGTGTCGATGCTAAAGTTATGACGTCTACTTGGTTAAAACGTAGTGGTAATGCTGCTCCATTTAACGATAAAAAAGTCACGGATGCTATTTTTTCTGACGTAGTGTTAAAAGAAGGCTTAAACTCTGATGTTATTGAGGTAAATGATAACTTAGCTCTGGTATTACGTTTAAACGAATATCAAGAAGCTAAAGTAAAACCTCTTGCTGATGTGAAAGCGCAAATTAACGCAATTTTAATTGCCCAAAAAGCCAGTGAACAAGCACACTTAAAAGCACAAGCATTATTAACAGCACTTAAAAGCAGTAAAAATGTTGACGCTTTATTAAAAGAATTGAATACTAAGTTTGAAACTAAAGCGAATATTACTCGTAATAGCTCTACTGTTGATCGAATGATAACTAAAGCGGCTTTTGTGTTACCACATCCCGTTAAAGGCAAAGTATCTGCATCAACGGTAACATTAGCTAATGGAGATTTAGCTGTTATTGAGCTAAAAGCCGTTAAAGCTGGTAGCACTAAAGAAGATGCTAACTTAGCTAAACAATTAACGTCACAGCTTGCACAGTCGGCTTATCAAAATTATATTGATAGTTTAAAAGCTGAGGCTAAAATTATTCGTCATAAAGTAAAAGCACCAGCAGCTGCTTATTAAACGCTTAGCTGTGTTGCGACTTTTTATTTGAAATGAGTAAACACCTTTCAGATAAGAGAAAATAAAAACATTAAAAAGGCTGCATTTGCAGCCTTTTTAATGTCTATATTTTGTATCAATTAAAAAATGTATAGCAGTGTCCGTTGTAGCAATAAATGTCGATTAATGTTTAATGCGAAAGAACTGGCTCATTAATAACTTACGGGTATATTGGTGCTGTGGATTTTTTAATACAGCTTGGGTTTTACCCGATTCAATAACTTGACCGTCATTTAATACCATAATGTTATCGCTAAAATGGCGTACTATGCCGAGGTTATGAGAAATAAGCACATAAGCCAAGCCCATTTTTTGTTGTAAATCGAGTAATAAGTTGATCATTTGCGCTCGTAAAGACGGGTCAAGTGACGCTAATGCTTCATCTAAAATAACGACTTGTGGTTGTAAAATAATAGCTCTAGCGAGTGATATACGCTGTTTTTGACCACCTGAAAACATATGTGGATAAAAGGTCATATGATCAGCCAATAATCCTACTTGCTGTAAGGTTGATCTTATTAATAATGTTCGTTCATGTGCGTTTAAATCAGTATTGAGTAGTAATGGTTCTTCTAATAATTGTGCAATGGTTAGGCTAGGGTTTAAGGTAGTGCCTGAATCCTGAAAGATCATACGGATATGTTGACAACGCTGTTTAAAGTTATCTTTGGTTAGTAGCTGTCCATTTAACTGTATTTTACCTGTAGTCGCTTTTTCTGCTCCGACTAAAAGTTTAGCTAAGGTTGATTTTCCTGAGCCTATTTCACCAACAATTGCTAATGTTTGGTGAGCATCTAAGGTAAAAGAGATCGGTTCAAGTGCACGATGAACTTTATGGTTAAACCAATAATTTTTATCTTTATAGTTTTTACTTAAATCAGTAACTTGCAGTAATGTAGGCATAGTTAATAGATCTCTTTAAGTGGATAATGACAATTAACTTGATGGCCATGATAATTCGTTGTTTTTGGTGCTTGCACACAAATTTTTTGGGCTCGAGGACATCTAGGACCTAAGCGACAGCCTATAGGTAAATGTTGCAATACTGGAATACTACCTGGTAAGGTTGTTAGTCGTGATTTTGGCGGTAATTCAATATTTGCTTTAGGGCTACTTTCTAATAAAGCTTGAGTATAAGGATGGTATGGAGTATTAAATATTTGTTCAGTTGTTCCTGCTTCAACAAATTGTCCGCTATACATTACGGTTATATTGTTTGTCCAATGGGTGACATTTTCCAAATCATGGCTTATTAGTAAAATTGACATATTTTTTAATTGATTAAGACTGGCTAATAAGCGAAAAATTTGTCCTTGGTTAGTTGTTTCCATTGCTGCGGTGGGTTCATCGGCAATGAGCAATAATGGTTTTTTAGCTAAGGCAATGGCGATCATTACGCGTTGACAAAATGCTTCGGTTAATTGATGAGGATAGCTTCGATAGCACTTAGTATGATTTTTGATCCCTACTTTATGCAATAAATTAATTACCGCTAATTTTCGTTGCTTATTTTTTTGCCAAAAAAAGCCTGTGAGTTGGTGATCAGGAACGGCTTCTTCTAGTTGTTCACCTACCGTAGTACTCGGATCTAAACAAGCCATAGGCTCTTGAAAAATCATTGCCACATCTTGGCTAATAATATCTTTTTGCTGTTGGTGAGTTAAACTAAGTAAATCAATATTACGCCAATGAAAGCGATCAGCATGAACTTGCCAGCGATCATCTAATACGCCCATAATGGCTTGTGCCAAAATAGATTTTCCAGAGCCTGATTCGCCAACTAAACCGCGCACTTCACCTTCTTTCATGGTTAAACTAACACGATCTATCGCTAAAATCACACCTGTTTTAGTTTTTAATTCAATAGAAAGGTTGCGAATATCGAGTAAATTCATTAGTTTTCCTTTCTCATTTTAACAGCATGACGTAGTCCTTCTCCAACAAGGTTTGTTGTTAATACCGCGAATAAAATGGCTAAACCAGGTAAATAAACCGTCCACGGAGCAATATAAAACAAATCTAAATCACTAAATAACATAGTTCCCCATTCTGGCAGAGGACTTTGCGCCCCAAAACCTAAAAAACCTAATGACGCAATATCTAAAATAGCTGCAGACTGAGCTAATGTGGCTTGATTGACTATTTTTTCAATAATATTTGGAAATACAGAGTATTGTAAAATACGAAGTGAGCTAGCACCATCTAACCGAGAAGCTAACACATAATCTTTATTAAATTCTTCTTTTACTGCATTGTGGGTAATATGTATAAATTGCGGGATCAAGCTGATAACTATTGCCCATAATGTATTACCTAAGCCAGGGCCCAAAATAGCGACAATAATAATAGCCAGTAATAAGGTTGGAATAGATAAAATAACATCTAAAAAATGGTTGTAAATACTTGATTTTATGCCTTTAGTAAGTGCTGACAAAGAGCCTAATACTACGCCAATAACTAAAGAGATTATCACCACAATAAAGCTCAAACCAAAGGTTAATGTAGTACCATGTATAAGTCTTGATAACATATCTCGCCCTAAACTATCAGTACCTAATAAATAGCTCACATTACCTTGTTTATCCCAAGCTGGAGGTAATAATAAGACATCTAAATTACTTTCCATTGCATTGTGGGGCATAACCATAGGGGAGAAGATGGCTAAAATGAGTAAGAACATATAACCATAAAATCCCACCATAGCAACATTAGTTTGTTTGAAATTAAACCATAACTGCTGTAGTGGAGATGGAAATTTTTCTTCGTTATATATTTTATCACGAGCCATGATTATGCTCTCTTGCTAAAGGGTTTAATGCTGCATAGATAAAGTCAGTAAAGATATGAACCACGAAGATAAAAATTGAAAGCACCAGTAAACCATTTTGAATAGCGGTATAATCGCGTTGACCAATACTAACAATAAGCCAACGGCCAATACCTGGCCAGCTAAAAATAACCTCAGTTATCATTACAAAAGTGATTAAATTAGCAAATTGTAAACCAATATGGCGGATCATCTTTATTAAAGCATTGCGAATAGCGTGATGATAAATTATTTGTATAAAACTTAACCCTTTGGTTTTAGCTGCTTGTATGTAGCTTGTTTCAAGCACCTCCATCATTGAAGTACGAGCAAGTCGAATAAATACTGTTGCAGGGGCTAACGCAACAACGCTAGCAGGTAAAAAGATATGTGCTAGAGCACTATTAAATGCTTGCCATTTATAGGGGCTATTGCTCAGTAAAATATCAATAAATAAAAAACCAGTTTGTTGAGGAATTTCAAATAATAAACTGATATCACCAGCCGAAGGAAACCATGCTAGTTGAATTGAAAAGATTAAAATAACTAGCAACCCCAACCAAAATACAGGAAAAGAATGTCCTACAATAGCAAAGGTTAAAATAATATTATCTATCTTTTTTCTATGGTAAATTGCCGCAATAAAACCAAGAGGGATCCCCATTACCATAGCAATAGTTAAAGCAATTATACTTAATTCAATTGTTGCGGGTAATAAGGTTGATATTTCTGTACTAATAGGCAATTGACTTGCCATGGATAAACCTAAGTTACCATGAAAAATATTGGTTAAGTATTGCCAATATTGGCTAAAAATAGATTCATGTATTTTGTAATCGATGGCAAGCTGTTTTAATTCAGCTGTATTTGCATTAATTTGTCCTGATAAGTTTATTAACATATCACCAGGAAAAAAATAACGTAAACTAAAAGTTAGCATTGAAAGCAATACCATTGTAAAAAAGAATAATGATAATCGTCGTAAAGTAAACATTAGCATTTTAGTTATTACCTACTTGTAGATTACTTTTTATGTTATTTTTTTTTGTTTGATTGTTAACTAATCTTTGTGCTGGTAATTTACTGACAGTAGAAAAATCAATCCCACCAAAAGGCTGTAATATTTTTCCTTGTACTGTTTTTATTCTTGCTTGATAGCGTTTTGAGTGAGCAATGGGTATTAAAGGTAATTCATTATCAATAATAGTTAATGCTTGTTGGTAATATTTTTTACGTTGTTTTAAGTTAGTTGTGGCAAGTGCTTTTGCTAATAAAGCATCATATTGCTTATTACACCAAAAAGTTCTATTACCTCCCGTATAACGGGCTGAACAACTCAGTAAAGGAGTGAAAAAGTTATCTGGATCTGGCTGATCTGCTGACCAACCTAATAATACCGCATCGTGTTCACCTGCGGCTAAACGGCGTAAAAAAGTACTCCATTCATAGCTAATAATATTTACCTTTATACCTATATGTTGTAAATCAGCCTGAATTAGTTTCGCCATTTTTAAAGCATTAGGATTATAAGCCCGTTGTATTGGCATTGCCCATAAATTCATGCTAAATCCTTGTGGATAGCCTGCCGCTTCAAGCATTGATTTTGCCAGAGATAATGAATATTCACGATGATTTTTATTGCTTGTATGAGCCCATGAGCTTTCGGGTAATAATGACGTGGAAAGTTGTGCTTGATCGCCATAAACAATATTAATAATGGCTTTAAAATTTATAGCATGAGAAATTGCTTTGCGCACTAAGGTATTGTTAAAAGGTGGTTTAGTGACATTGAAGCCTAAGTAACCAACATTAAATGAGGTGACAGAGTCTAAGGTAAAGTCTTTGTGTTCGGTAATTTTTTTATGTGCTATAGGGTAACTAATCACATCACATTCTTTGGCAAGTAATTTCGTTAATCGCCCCGTATTAAGGGGAGTTATATCATAAACTAATTGCTCTAGTTTAACAGGGTGCGCCCAGTAATGTTCATTGCGGTAAAAACGGATAAAGGAGCCACTACGAAACTCTTTTAGTTTATATGGCCCCGTACCTATTGGCATAGTATCAAGTAAATGTTGTTGATTTTTTTTCGTTAAATTGTCTGCATATTCTGCAGATAATACGACTGAAAAATCAGTAGCTAAATTGGTTAAAAAAGAGCTGTCAGCATGATTTAATTTAAAGCGAATAGTATAGTCATTAATTTTTTCGATATCTTTGACTAATTCTGTAAAATTAATCGTTTGAAAAAAAGGATATTTTCCACCAGAAACATGATGATAAGGATTGTTTTTATCAAGTATTCTTTTAAAACTAAAGATCACATCATCAGCATTAAGTTTTCTTGTTGGGGTAAAATAATCAGTATGATTAAATTCAACATCTTGGCGTAAATAAAAAGTGATCATTTTACCATCACGAGTAATATGCCAAGATTTTGCTAACGCAGGAATAAGGCTATCGTCTTTAGGGCTAAATGCCAGTAAGCGATCGTAAAGCTGTTTAGAGGTTGCATCAATGGTTGTGCCTGATGTAACTAGTTGAGGATTAAAAGTTTCGGGTGAACCTTCTGAACAATAGATAAGACTATGAGCATGAATAGAATCTTCACTTTGTTCTTTATCTTGCGGAGCGCAGGCGCTAAGTATCAATAATAAATTAATACTCATTAAAGTCGATAAAAAATAGCGATTTAACCGCCTAGTTAACATCATCTTATGGTTTCACTAATAGGTTAATAGGCCTATTTATTATGTTTATTCTACTTAAATTAATCATATAAAATCGACTATATAATGCACTCTATAAAGTCAATCTAATCATCGTGATCGCCATCAAGTAAATTATACTTTTTAAGGTAGCCGCGTAATTGATGATAGGTTAATTTTAATGCCTGTGCTGTTTTCTTTTGATTGAATTGATGAGCAGATAATGCATTGCTGATTAATTCAATTTCGTAATCTTGTGACAACTGTTTTAATGATACTGGAAATTGCTCGCTTTCAATAGTAGTTTTTCGGTTAATCACGCTGTTACTTTGCTGATTAATATCCGTTAAATTACTTGATGTTAGGTTATCACTCTTGTTAGCTATTATCGTGTTATTTTCATTATCCCTAGTATTATCATCAGTAACCCTGTTATTAGTGTTAATAGGGGCATTACCGATAACAGGATGCTTCATACTTACTTGTGGGCGATAAGGGGATTCAAAAGGGTCAATAACCAATTCATGTACAGGAATATGGGGGTTGTTATTTCGGTAAACACTACGTTCCACAACATTCTTTAATTCTCGAATATTTCCAGGCCAATGATAGTCAAGTAAGGTACGTTTAACTTTTTCTGAAAAACCATTAAAAAGCTCAAACTCAAGTTCTCGTGCCATATTAATAGCAAAATGTTCAGCTAACATCAAAATATCATCAATGCGCTCTCTTAGTGGTGGCAAGGTTATTACGTCAAATGCTAAGCGGTCGAGTAAATCAGCACGAAATTTACCGGTATTGGCAAGCGTCGGTAAATCTTCATTGGTTGCGGCAATTAAGCGAGTATCCGTTTTTATAGTACGCGAGCCACCAACACGTTCAAATTCGCCGTACTCAACTACACGCAATAACTTCTCTTGGATTAAACTTGAAGTATTGGCTATTTCATCTAAAAACAACGTGCCTTTATCTGCTCGTTCAAAACGACCTTCATGGCGTTTAGTAGCGCCTGTAAAAGCACCGCTGTCATAACCAAATAATTCTGTTTCTAATAAATTTTCATTTAATGCAGCACAATTTAACTTTACATAACTTTGTTGCCAACGTTTTGATAAATAATGTAACCTAGCAGCCACTAACTCTTTACCTGTACCACGTTCACCTATGATTAATACTGGCTTTGATAATGGGGCAATTTGCGATATTTGTTCTAATACTTCAAGAAAGCTATTTGCTTGCCCAATAAGATTATCTTGTTGTTTAAATCGTGCCATATTTAACTTATATTTTGGTTTTTTTCACTAACAATTAGTGTATTTTATTAATTATATTATTTAAAGGTTTTTTATAAAATAAAATAAAGTGATTTAAAACAAATGATTAATTGTTTTTATAATGTTGGCGTAAAAAATGAATAAATGAACAGTAGTTAAATAAAAAATAGGGTAAATGTTAACCGTTTACTGTTAATTTAAACCATGAGGAAGTAAAAATGGGTATTTTTTCTAGATTTACAGATATTATTAATTCTAATATCAATAACTTATTAGATAAAGCAGAAGATCCAAGTAAAATGGTGCGCTTGATCATTCAAGAAATGGAAGACACTTTAGTTGAGGTACGTTCCACTTCAGCAAAAAACTTAGCTGAGAAAAAAGATCTTGCTAGACAAATAGCACGTCTTGAGCAGGATGCCGTTGACTGGCAAAGTAAAGCAGAATTGGCTCTAAGTAAAAATCGTGAAGATTTAGCAATAGCTGCATTATTAGAAAAGAAAAAGTGCAATGAAAGTTCAGCCGCTATGACGGAAGAATTAGTCTATATTGATGAGCATATTAGTAAGCTACAAAATGAAGTCATTCAGTTACAAGATAAGTTGGCTGATGCTAAATCTCGACAAAAATCAATATTGTTACGTGAAAAAACAGCGAGTTCTCGCCTTAAAGTAAAACGTAATATGCATAGTGAAAAAGTTAATGATGCTTTAAATCGTTTCGATAGTTATGAACGTAAAATTGATGGTATTGAAGCGCAAGTTGATGCTTATGAATTAGGAAGTAAGTCACTAGCTGATGAAATAGCAGAATTAGCTGCTGATGAAAAAATTGATGATGAATTAGCACAATTAAAAGCTAAACTTAATTCGACTGATAATAAAAAAACAGCGGCTAATAAATCGACAGCTAAAGAATCAACCAAATAGTTATCATAACGCTAGAGTTAAGCGAATGATTAATTGACTCATTAAGGAGAAGTCTTGTGGAAGAAATAATTGTTGCACCACTGATTATATTTATGGTTGTTGTTGCCCCTATTTGGTTGATATTACATTATCGAAGCAAACGCCAAGTGAATCAGGGATTTAGCGAAGAAGAGTATATGCAATTAACTCAATTATCTGAATTAGCAGATAAAATGAGTGATAGAATTCAAACTTTAGAAGCTATTTTAGATGCAGAATCACCAGAATGGCGTAAACGGGTTGAGGACTAATATGATGAGCTGTGATCCCTGTGAACCAAAACGTTCAAATAGAGAACTATATCGTATTCCGCAAAAAGGAAAAATTGCGGGAGTTTGTGCTGGCTTAGCTGATTATTTGGGCTGGGAAACATGGCTAGTGCGTATTTTAGTTGTTTCTGGTGTATTATTTGGTATGCCATTTTTAATTATGATTTATATTGCTGGTTGGTTTATTTTAGATAAAAAACCACTCAATAATCATCAAAATTATGCGTCAAGTAAAGAAAAAAGTTCAGCTAAATATTCAAATAACTCAACATTACATAGTGATTCAATTAAAGTGAAATCTCGTATTTGGCAAGCTGGTGAGCCGCCTAAACAAGCTTTTCATGATATTAGCCGAAAATTTAACGGCTTAGAAAAACAATTAAGGCGTATGGAGTCTTATGTTACTTCGACTGAATTTACGGTTTCAAGAGAAATCGATAAATTATAATTAATAAAGCGGTTTACTCAGTAACTTACTATTAAGTTATTCTAAAAACCGCTATTATTCCTTTAATCTTTACCCTCATTTCATAATTTTCAATGGCATTACTTAATTCTGAAAAATTAAAAAAAATAAAGCATCAAGCCAGTAGCGCACTTAATCGTGTGATTGATCAACACGTTAATTTAGCCGTGACAGGGTTAAGTCGTAGTGGTAAAACAGCCTTTATTACCTCACTAATTAATCAGCTTATTAATGAAAATAGTGATTCTAAATTAGCTTTTTTTGATGTGGTCCATCAAGGTCGCTTTATTGCGGCTAAGCGTGTACCACAAAAACATTTTCATATTGCCCGTTTTGATTACGATGGCGCTATAGCGATGCTAGAAAAAACACAGCCTAGTTGGCCAGAACCTACTGCAGGTATCAGTGAAATTAGGATCGCTATTCGTTATCGTCCCAAAAATTCACTGCTAAAATATTTTGATGAAATGGCAACATTATATTTAGATATTACCGACTATCCGGGGGAATGGCTGCTAGACTTGCCTTTGTTAAATCAGACATTTGAAGAATGGTCACAGCAAATGTATCAATTGTTGCAACAACAGCCGCGTAAACAATACGCACAAGATTTTATTGCTAAAGTGCAGCAATTAGACCCTTTTCAAAGTGCTGATGAAGAATTATTAAAAACACTTTCTGAAGAATATACGCAATTATTACATTATTTTAGAGAAGAATTAGGTTTATCAGTAATACAACCTGGGCGCTTTATTTTACCAGGAGGGTTGGCTAATGCCCCTATATTACAGTTTTTTCCTTATTTAAATTTTACCGATATTGATGCAAATGCCTATCAAAATGCTACAGATGATAGCTTAATTGGTATGCTTAGAGCTCGATTTGTTGAGTACAAAGAACGAGTAGTGCGTAAATTTTATCAACAACACTTTTTACGTTTTGATCGACAAATAGTGCTGGCTGATTGTTTAACGCCCTTAAATAAAGGCATTGAAAGCTTTGCAGACTTAGAATTAGCCATTAATTTGATTTTAGAAAGTTATAATTATGGTAAATCCAGCATACTATCACGATTGTTTTCATCTAAAATTGATAAGTTATTATTTGCGGCAACTAAGGCTGATCATGTTACACCTGAACAACATGAAAATTTATCAGCTTTATTAAACCAGTTGGTTTTTCAACCTAAACAAAAACTTAGCTTTGATAATTTAACCATGAAAACTCTCTCTATAGCGGGTATTAAGGCAACATCATCTGGTAAAGCACAATATCAAGGAAATAGTTTACCTGTGATTAAAGGCGTTAAATTAAATGATCAGCAGCCGTTAACGTTATTCCCTGGATTAGTACCAAGCCAGTTGCCTGATCAGGATTACTGGCAAAATAATCACTTTAATTTTGTTGAATTTGCACCACAAGTGAAAACGAACCCTTGTCAACCATTACCCCATATTCGTATGGATCAAGTACTGCAATTTTTACTGGGAGATAAAATGAAATGAGTGCCTCACAAAAAGAACACTTAAAAGAGCAACAAAGTAAAGAAAAGCTCCCCCACGAATCGTATCAACAACAAGTACTCTTTGCTCAAAGTGAACCTTTAGATAGTTCTCATCCACAAATCACAGAGCAATTACCAGCAAAACAGCAAGTGATTTTTGATGATGATAACTGGCAACAAGACGAAGAATTAGAGCAACAAAATAGAGTTGAGCAGGCGGTATTTACAAAAGATGATGAAACACCAACAAAACCACGTTGGTTATGGCGGATCGTTTTTACTTTGTTTGCTGTTTTAATTGCTATTGAAAGTTTTGATTATTTTTATACAGGCTTTACAGAATCACCCATTACCACAACTATTGTTGCTTTTATTGGATTGGCTTTAACGATTATTTCTGGCTCAGTTTTATTGCGTGAGTTAGTCGGATTACGCCAATTTAAGCAGCAGCAAAAAATAAAAGACCAAGCTTTTAATCTATTAAATAATAAAAGCCCAAACAAAACAGCCAATAAAAGTAATAAAACATTATTGGCAGCACATCAAACAAGTATAGCTTTATGTGAACAAATTGATGAAAATCTACCTTGCGATACCTCATTTGGCGACACAAAAAATTGGCAGCAACACCTACAACCAGAATATAACGCTGAAGAAGTATTACAACTATATTCGCGTACCGTCTTAAGCCAAGTGGATAAACGCGCAATTAATGAAATTGCAAAATTTTCAACTGAGTCAGTAGTGTTAGTCGCATTAAGCCCTGTTGCGCTAATTGATATGTTAATCATGTTATGGCGTAATTTGCGTATGATAGATAAAGTTGCAGGCTTATATGGCTTAAAACTAGGATACTGGAGTCGAATTAAGTTAATTAAGCAAGTTTTTGTTAATATGGTTTATGCTGGCGCTAGTGAAATGTTAACCGATGTGGGAGCGGATATGTTAGGTGCCGATATATTAGGTAAAATGTCAGGTCGTTTAGCACAAGGTCTGGGTGCGGGTATGCTAACGGCTCGTTTAGGCTTACGAGTACTCAAATTAGCACGACCAATTAGTTTTAATTGTCCACAACTTATCGCTGATGAACCTAAAATTTCCGTAATTCGTAAAGCGGTTATTAGTCAAGTCAGTACACTAATAAAAAATAAGCGCTAATATGAGCCAATTAGTGCTATTTGTACACTCCTTGTATTATTCCCTTTACAGTCATTAAAAATGAGCAAATAACAACCAATTTTTTGAGGTTTATTTTTCTTATCTTCTTCCTTTACACTTAATGTAATGGTTTACCACCTACAAATTACAATACGCTTATGAATCATTATTAAAATAACTTAAAAATATAGGCGTTGTTAAGGAAGTTATTATGGCAAAGGCAACAAAATATACCTCAAAAACGGCAGATGAAAAGGGGATTATTCACTGGTCTGATGAAGAAAATCAAATATGGCATGAACTAATAACCAGACAACTTAGCTGTATAAAAGATAAGGCGTGCGATGAATATTTTGAGGGTTTAGCAAAATTAAATTTACCCTTAGATCGCATTCCACAATTAAATGATGTTAGCGAAGTTTTAAAAGCCAATACTGGTTGGCAATGTGAACCTGTGCCAGCATTAATTGGCTTTGGAAAGTTTTTTCAATTACTTTCAGAAAAAAAATTCCCCGTGGCGACTTTTATTCGTAGTCGAGAAGAAATGGATTATTTACAAGAACCTGATATTTTTCATGAAATTTTTGGTCATTGTCCCTTATTAACCAATAGTGACTTTGCTGATTATACTCAAGCATTTGGAAAAATGGGGTTAGCAGCAACTAAAGAACAACGCGTTTTCTTAGCTCGCCTTTATTGGTTTACAGTCGAATTTGGTCTGCTTAATACACCTGATGGTGTTCGCATTTACGGTGGTGGTGTATTGTCTTCACCTAGCGAAACCGATTATGCCACATCAAACAAACCATTAGAGTTAAAACCTTTTGATATGCTTGATGTATTAAGAACGCCTTATCGTATTGATATTATGCAACCTATTTATTTTATGTTGGACAGTGTTAGCGAGTTAAAAAACATAAGAAAACATTCAGTGGAAGATATTATGGCGCTGATTGAAGAGGCTAAAAAATTAGGTTTACATGAAGCCAAATTTCCACCTAAAGAAGCTAAAATAGCAAGTTAGTGGCTAAGTTTAAAATATTAAAATAAAAGCACAACAACAAAATTTAATCATAAAATTAAAGTAAATAAGAAAGGAAAAACTATGTCTGACAATAACACCCTTGCCGCACAAAAATGTGAAGCCTGTCATGTTGATGCGCCTAAAGTAAGTGACGATGAATTAGCTGAGTTGCTCGCAATGATCCCCGATTGGATCCCCGAAGTGCGTGATAATATTATGATGCTAGAGCGTGAGTATAAATTTAAAAATTTTAAGCTTGCTTTAGCCTTTGCCAATAAAGTAGCTGAACTTGCTGAAGCTGAATTTCATCACCCAGCCATTTTATTAGAATGGGGCAAAGTTAAAGTAACTTGGTGGACTCATGCGATAAAAGGCTTACATAAAAATGATTTTATATGTGCAGCAAAAACAGATAAGTTATTGTAATTTAAATAATATATACGCTTTTAAAACAATAATTTCAATCCGCTATTAGAATTAGTTACATTTAATCAAGCTTCCCTATTCTGGGAGGCTTTTTTTTTGTAAAAATTAGTTTACAATAGTGCAGTTATTCATTATTAGATTGTCCGTTTGGACTGTATTGGTAAAAGGGTTAGGTAAATGCGTTTAGAAATTTCATGTCATGATCGTGTTGGTATGGGTGAAAAAGTGCTGAGAATTTTTGTTGAGCATGACATTAATGTTAGAGGAATAGAGCTCAAACAACCAGGACGAATTTTTATTAATATTCCTGATCTTGAATTTTCAGAGTTACAACAATTTATGCCGCAACTCAGGTTGATTGAAGGTGTTGGCGATGTGAAGACTGCACCTTATATGCCTTCTGAGCGCGAACGTAATGAACTTGAAACCTTAATTAAAACCTTTCCCGATCCTTTTATTTCTATTGATGTTAAAGGCAATGTTTTATTAGTGAACAATGCCGCACAATTTGCCATTAATACTGATAGTGCAAACATCAAAGGTGAACACGTTAGTAATTGGTTAAAAGGTTTTAATTTTTCTCGTTATCTTGAGGCGGATGAAGTGCTTGCCCAAACGCGACGAGTAAAATTTTTAGATGATGATTTTGTTGCTGATATTATGCCAATACACGTTACCGACGAATCGGATAAACAAGTTTTAGCGGGTGCAATGCTCATTTTAAAGTCAGAAGTGCGTTTAGGACAACAAATGAATGCCTTTAAACAGACGAGTGATAGTGGCTTTAGTCATATTCAGGCGAGTAGTAGTGCAATGCGTAAAGTTATTCGAGAAGCGAAACGCATGGTGCAATTAGACTCAGCAATGCTTATTACCGGTGAAACAGGTACGGGTAAAGAACTTTTAGCTCGTGCTTGCCACAATGCCAGCGACCGACATGATAAACCTTTTATGATGCTTAACTGTGCTTCATTGCCTGATGAAGCGGCAGAATCAGAGCTTTTTGGTAGCATAAATAAAGCAGGAGAACCCCCTAAACGAGGTATTTTTGAACTTGCTGATGGTGGGACTATTTTTCTTGATGAAGTGGGGGAAATGTCCGCTAAACTGCAAATTAAGTTATTGCGTGTGATTCAAGATGGCAGCTTTCGTCGTATTGATGATGAACAAGAGGTTAATGTTAATGTTCGAATTATTTGTTCAACGAATAAAGATTTATTAAGTTTGGTGGCAAAGGGGGAATTTAGAGAAGATCTTTATTACCGCTTGAATGTTTTGGGGTTAAACTTACCGTCATTAAGAGAGCGTCGCAGTGATATTATCCCTTTAGCTGAATTTTTTATTGCTAAATCGGCTCAACAAATAGGAAAAAATCATTTAACCTTTAGTGATTCTTGTCGTGAATTTATCGAACATTATCCATGGCCTGGTAATGTTCGTCAGCTTGAAAATGTATTAATTCGCGCAGTATCTTTGCTTGAAGGTGATACTTTATCGACTAGTCACTTACAGTTACCAGCATATACTCGTGAACGCGGTTATTTAGAGCAAGATTTTGAAGGTACTTTAGATGAAGCGGTGAAAAATTTTGAAGCTAATTTACTAAGAAAACTTTATCCCGCCTATCCAAGTACACGTCAATTAGCGAAAAAATTAGGCTTGAGCCATACAGCTATTGCCAATAAATTACGTGAATATAATATCAATAAAAAAACTGTAAAGATTTAGTTACTTTATCTTTTTATCTGCAGGCTAGTAAATCATAGGCCTGCAGTGTGTTTTTGTTTTTTATTACTAGTATTATCGCTTATAAATACAGTTTTTAGCATGATATTGTGTAAACAAATTGAAACATGGCACTACACCAGACTTAGCTGCTGAGGTGTTAGTGTTTACTAAAAAATCCCGTACAATTCTTATATATAAAAATATTTTTCATAGCACTTATAAAGGTTTATTTATGAAGTTAGCAACATTAAAGAATAACACTCGCGATGGCCAATTAGTTGTTGTTAGTCGCGATTTAACACGTGCAGTTAAGGTAAACGATATAGCACTTACCTTACAACAAGCGTTGGATGATTGGGCGAACATAGCGCCTAAACTTGACAGTGTTTATCAAGCTATAAATGCTGGGGAATTAGAAAACACCTTAGCATTTGAACAAAACCATTGTGAATCACCTTTACCAAGAGCTTATCAATGGGCTGATGGTAGCGCTTATGTTAATCATGTTGAATTAGTACGCAAAGCACGTAATGCGCCAATGCCTGAAACATTTTGGACTGATCCTTTAATGTATCAAGGTGGTAGTGATTCATTTATTGGACCTCGTGATGATATTTTAGTGGCAAGTGAAGAATTTGGTATTGACTTTGAATCAGAAGTTGCCGTTATTACTGATGATGTGCCTATGGGCGCAAGTGCAGAAGCAACAGCCAGTCACATAAAATTATTAATGCTAGTTAATGATGTATCTTTACGTAATTTGATCCCTGGTGAATTAGCTAAAGGCTTTGGTTTTTTTGCCAGCAAACCTTCAAGTGCTTTTTCTCCTGTTGCCGTAACTCCTGATGAATTGGGCGATGCTTGGAGTGGTACTAAAGTGCTTTTACCCTTAACCACCCATTTAAATGGTGAATTATTTGGTCAGCCAAACTGTGGTGTTGATATGACCTTTGACTTTCCAACTATTGTGGCTCACGCCGCTCAAACTCGTCCGTTAGGTGCAGGCTGTATTGTTGGTTCAGGTACTATTTCTAATTATGATCGCAGTGCAGGCTCTAGTTGTTTAGCTGAAAAACGTATGCTAGAAATTATTGCTGATGGCAAGCCAAGTACGCCTTTTATGCAATTTTGTAATACCGTGCGTATTGAAATGTTTAGTGAAAATGGTGATAGTATTTTTGGTGCGATAGATCAAAAAGTCGTGCAATATAAAAAAGCATAAGTGCTTTTAGCATTATTGAGCAAGGTTTAAACTATGAAACTATATGGTTATTGGCGTTCATCAGCAGCTTATCGAGTGCGAATTGCTTTATATTTAAAGAATATTGATTTTGACTCACAGTCGGTACACCTTATAAAAGAAGGTGGGCAGCAACATCATACTGATTATACTGAATTAAACCCCAGTCATTTAGTGCCCACCTTAGTTGATGGTGACCTTGTACTTAGTCAGTCTATTGCTATTATTGATTATTTAGATGCGTGTTATAAACAAGTACCTTTATATCCCGATAATATTGTCGATAAGGCCAAAGTACAAGCATTAGCATTAGATATAGCCTGCGAAATTCATCCAGTTAATAATTTACGTGTGCAACAGTATTTGGTGAATGAATTAGCCGTAACAGATCAGCAAAAACTTGCTTGGGTTCAGCACTGGATGGATCTAGGTTTTACTAGTATAGAAAAACAACTGACCAAGAGTGCAGGGCTATATTGTTTTGGTGATCAACTCACTATGGCTGATATTTGCCTTGTTCCGCAAGTTTATAATGCTAACCGTTTTGGTTTAACTATGTCTAAATACCCATTAATTGAAGGAATTTGTGAGCGTTGTAATAAGCTTGATGCCTTTATAAAAGCATTACCTGAAAATCAAAAAGATGCTCAGTAATTAGAGCCCACTAAAACACGCCATAACGTACAATAAATTATGGCGTGTATTTATTTATTCTTAACTATTTTGTCAAATTTTGTAAAATATTAACTTTCTTTGTTGCATCAATAAGCAAAAAGGAGTGCAATGAGTATAATTAGATCTCTTCTTCTTTAATTTTAATTTAATCAAGTGATGTATATGATGACTGAAATTGTAGCGACCACTAAAAAATCTCCTCTTATTATTTTTATTATCGTCGCGCTTGTTATTGCTGGCGCATGGTTTGTTTTTCAACCTAAACCAATAGAAAAACCTAAACCAGTAGAAAAGGTTACCAATAATGTTATTGCTCCTATAAAGGAGGTTAAACAAGTAAAAGTGACTAAAGAACCTATAGTGATAAAAGATGAAGTTGTTGAAAAAGAGGTTATTGAAGAAAAACCTGCAGTTAAAAAACCAAGTTTACCGCAATTAGATGAGAGTGATAATTGGTTACAAGCCAAACTGATGAAAATGACATGGCGTAAAGAGTTATTAAAGCTCATTATTGATGATGATATGATCCGCCGTTTTGTGGTTTTTACCGATAATTTTGCACAAGGGCAGTTAGCTTATGAATATAGCCCTTTTATTCAACCCAGCATTGCATTTTCAGCTAAAGAAACCGATAAATATAATCAAAATAAAGACAGAATATGGCAATGGGATGAAAAAACAACTCACCGCTTTAGTCTTTATATTGATTTACTTAGATCGTTTGATAGCGAAGAACTTGTTACTTGGTACATAGAGTTAAAACCATTAATTGATCAAGCCTATGCAGAATTAGGTTACGAAGATAGTGATTTTACTGATACATTACAACAAGCTATAACACGTGTTTTAGATATGGAAATCCCTAAACAACCTATAGAGTTAATTCGTCCAAGTGTTATGTATAAATATAATGATCCTAAAATAGAGTCACTAGATGATAGTGATAAGTTATTATTACGCTTAGGTAAAGAGAACCTTTTAGTTATTAAGTCAGTGTTGTTAGAAATTAGTGATAAACTCGCGCGGCAACGAACTCAATAGCTATGATTTTTACGTTACCTTTGACTTTTACACTGTGTAAATAAAGAGATGATAGTACCACCGCTTGCCACAATAGTGCCGCAAACTAATAATAAGTTTTCTCAATGGTTAGGGAAGGCAATATTACGATTTTTGGGGTGGAAAATTACGGGAAAGTTTCCACAAAGAGCTAAATTTTTAGTGGCTGTTGCTCCTCATACCTCAAATTGGGATTTTGTTATTGCTGTTGCTGCCATGCTTGCCATACAAATAAAAATTCGTTTTCTTGGAAAAGATGCGCTATTTTTTTGGCCTTTTAAAGTTTGGCTTGAGCATATTGGTGGCATCCCTGTAGAGCGTAGCAGCAGTCATGGTGTTGTTGAACAAATGGTGACTTTATTTAAGGCCAATGAACAATTGGTACTTGCTATTGCCCCCGAAGGAACACGACGTAAAACTAAAGAATGGAAAAGCGGTTTTTTACATATTGCTCATCAAGCAAACATTCCTGTTGTGCCGCTAAGTTTAGATTTTGCCAAAAAAGAAATAACCGTCCATGAAGAAACTTTTATTCAAGCAGATATAGCACAAGAATTAATTCGTTTTAAAAACATATATACTGATATCTGCGCTAAAAAACCACAAAATTGTTAAGAATATTTAAAGCCTGTTTGAAAAAACAACAGTTAAACTGATTTTTTAAACAAGTGCTTGCATCCTTAGCAGTGATTAGCGATAATTCGCGCGCTTTCACATAAAAGCTATTTATTACCTTAGTTGTTAACTAGGTAGTTAAATGCTAAGAAAGCTTGCCTATGGTGACTCTTTCGGTCCCTTCGCAATGATACTCTGTGAACTCGGCCAGATCCGGAAGGAAGCAACCGCAGCAGACGACTCATGTGCCGGAGTGTGGCTGAGAGAGTTGCCACCCAATCTCTCTCCAACTTATTTTTTTATCATTCTATTTTTTATCATTCTATAATGAATTTTATATCATACAGATAAACATTAATCACTAGGGTTAGATTCCATAAATTCAATGGCTTTATTATAAGCGACTCTTACTTTTCCTTGCATTTCAAAACGTTCTGAAGCGGGTAAATAAAAAGACATATCAACTTCGTGTCGAATATAACGAGTTGGTAGTTGATTAAGCACCACGCAAGTTAAATCAGCGATAAATTCATTGTCATATTTTTCTTCTATTTTCAATTCTTTAAATAAATCGAGAACTAATTTTTCATAATAATTATGGATATCATCAGAAATTCTCATTGGCATACTCCATTTTTATTGTTTGATCATTATGTTAAGCCTAACGTGAGTTGTAAAAAAAAGCTAACGTTTGTGCAAAAACCAATTTATTAATCAAAGCTATTTATTAGACTATTAAAAATAATACCGTTAAATTAATTTAATATAAATATTTTATTAAAAAAATATTTACTCATAGTGATTAAATTCAAAAGAGATAAAAGACAATGGATGATAAAAATAATAATGTCGAACCCTGTTATTACGGGGATTATTTAAAATTAGCACAATTTTTAGATGCACAAAAACCTGTCAGTGGACATTATGGTGAAGAAGCCCATGATGAAACTTTATTTATTATTGTTCACCAAGCTTATGAGTTATGGTTTAAACAAATATTACATGAATTAGCATCCGTATTTGATGTATTTAAAGCTGAACAAGTAAGAGATCAACAACTAACCACTGTCGTACATAGGTTAAAGCGCGTAATAAAAATTCAAGCGCTGTTAAATCAACAAGTTGAAATTGTTGAAACAATGACACCACAAGATTTTCTTGATTTTCGGAATTATTTAGTGCCCGCCTCTGGATTTCAAAGTATTCAATTTAAAGTGTTAGAAATTAGTTTAGGGTTGAAATCTCAATACCGAATTGATTTTGACCAGCAGTCTTTTTATAACCGTTTAACCGATGAACATCGACATTTTTTACAAGATTTAGAGCAACAACCTAGTTTATTTGAGTTAGTTGAAGAGTGGCTTGAACGCATACCATTTTTAGAGTTTGGTGATTTTAATTTTTGGCAGCAATACCAACAAGCGACAACAAATATGTTAGCGCAAGAAAAACAAATAATTGAAAACAATCAATTTTTATCGGCACAGGAACGTATACAACAGTTAAAAGAACATGAGGCAACGTGTGCAAACTTTAGTGCTTTGCTTGACTCTACTAAATTTGAAAAAGTACGCAGTGAAGGGCGTTTTCGTTTGTCGCAACGCGCCACTTTGGCTGCATTGTTTATTAGTATGTACCGTGAAGAACCCGCATTAAATTTACCTTTTCAATTTATTACCTGCTTAACCGATATGGATGAAATGTTAACCTTGTGGCGCTATAAACACATGATGATGGTGCAACGAATGTTAGGCAGTAAAATAGGCACAGGCGGCTCATCAGGGCATGATTATTTGCGAAAAACCACACAAAGTAATCGCATTTTTACTGACTTTTTTAATTTAGCTACCTTTTTATTACCTAAAAAAGCACTACCTAAATTACCTCAACAAGTTAAAGATGCACTAGGCTATCATTTTTCTCATGGTTGATTAATCGTTATACTTGGATAGTGAGGAATAAACAAAGATAGAGGTATTAGGAGCGTTTTTCTGCTCTTTCAATATCTCGTTCTATTTGGCTGATAGCTTGTCGGCAACGGCCTAAACGTTGGTGAAGTTTTAAAATTTCTAGGGTTAATTGTTGAGAGCGTTTTTCTTTACATTTAGCTCGTTCAAATTCACGTTCAGCGATCATCGTTGCTAGTCGGCGTTCAAATTCATGATGCTCAGCAAGTTTTTGATAGTTATTTTGACTTGATTGAGTGATCGCTTGCACGGCTTTTTTAGCTTTTTGTGCTAATTTTTGGGCTTGGCTTTTCGCCTGAAAAAATTGTTTACGTTTATCTAAACGATATTGACCATCATTATGTAAAGTTTTATTAGCGCTAAGTGCTATGGTTAATGAAGCAATTTGTTGTTCTATTTGTTCAAGCAATGCTTTTGCTAATTCGTTATTAATATTATGATCAGTTAATGTCGAATATTTAATTAAGCGTGCTAATTCATTCGTTTTTCTTTGAGTTTCCTCAACATAATGAATAAATTTATCACTGTAAGTTGTAAATAATGTTTCGGCGAATAAAGCCCTGTCAGCAAAGGTTTTATGCGCCTTTAATTTAGCGTTAGCCTGATCTATTCGCATCGCATCATCGGCTATTTGAGTCAATACGTTTTTAATTTTCGTTAAAGATGATTTTTTTTGCATATTTTTATTACCTTCAAAACTTAATTTTTATTACTTTAAACAATTACCAAGCTTGATAAGCTAAATTAGCTGAAAGTATAAGTACCACAATGATAAATACAGGACGAATAAATTTACCCCCAAATTTTATTGCAGAATGGGCGCCAATCCAAGATCCTGACATAATAAATAAGCCCATTAGCAATCCTAATAATAAGTTGACTTGTCCTAAATATAAAAAGGTAAGTAGCGAACAAATATTGCTCACAAAATTAGTAGAGCGCGCCAAGCCACTACAAATTAATATATTCATTTTATATAAAATAGCCGATGACGCGGTCCAAAAAGCACCAGTACCTGGGCCGGCAACACCATCATAAAACCCTAAAGTTAAACCTTGTATTATTTGTTTTACTTTTATTTTTTGTGTAAATGTGGGTAAGTTGCTCGAACTGTTAACAATGTTCTTAGCAAGTAAAGTATAAATAGCGGTAGTGATAATTAAAATAGGGAGTATTTTATCTAAAAACTCAGTGGATAATTGATTAACAATAACAGTGCCTATTATTGCTCCTATAGCGGTTGAATAAAGAGCATAACGCCAAAAGAAAGGAGTAAATAATTGTTTTTTATAATAAGTATAAGACGCCGTAAATGAACCAAAAGTAGCAGCTAGCTTATTTGTACCTAACGCAATGTGAGGCGGTAAACCTGCGGTTAATAAAGTGGGTATGGTTAGCATTCCACCGCCACCTGCTACAGCATCAATAAAGCCAGCAAGAAAGCTGACACTGCATAAAGTTATTATTAAATTAAAATCTAAAACAAGTTCCATAAATATTTATGATCACAACTAATACACTAAAATAATTGCAGGAGTGTACCACAGTCACTACTTTGGGTTGTATGTGCATGAGTAATGTTCCTATATAAAATAAGCTTTCCATGTCAATAAATTATCTTAATTTGAATTTTGTATCTAATACTTTACAAGATGTAGCGTGTTATAAGAAAAAGCTACAGCTAATTAACCTTAAACATATTTAAATGTAAATTAATTTGTATTTTTAGCTTTAGCTTATTTTTATTTTATCATTATGATATTTATATAAAAATATCTATTTTTTATTTTATTAAAATGCTTGAATGTTTTTTTATGTTTATAGAAATGTAAATGATGTAACAATTTGTTTTTAAGTGAACTGTTTTTTAATATGTTTATTTTTCTGTTAAGTAATTGATAATAAATAGCTAGTTTGAGTTCTAGCAGATTATTTAGCAAAATAATAAAAAAAAAGTGAACTTTTTACTTTATTCATAAGTATTGGGTGTTGACCCGTTTACTATATTGCGTTTATTATAATGCTCGACAGATTAGGTCTATGACCGCTCTAATAAATAATATAAAACTATTTATTAGATAATATAAAAAAACGACAAGGCAATTAATAGCCTTCTAATACTAGATTCACGAAAGTGATCCAGGGGAGATAACATGTATAGTAATAATAAAGTTGCTAAAGCCATACGCTTAGCAATGATGGTTGGTGCTGGTGCAGCATCAATGGCTTCTGTTCAAGCATTTGCTGCTGAAGATAACGCCGCAAAGAAAGATAAAGATGTAGAACGAATCGAAGTGACGGGTTCTCGTATCAAACGTACTGATTTAGAAGGTGCATCTCCAGTTACTGTTATCAGTGCTGAAGAAATGAAAATTGAAGGTAATTTAACTGTTGCAGATGCCTTAAGAAGTAGTACTTTTAATTCATTTGGTTCATTTTCAGAACGTTCTGGTAGCTCAGCTCAATCTCAAGCTACAATAAATTTACGTGGTGCTGGTTCAGCTCGTACTCTTGTCTTATTAGATGGGAAAAGAATGCCAGGCTCACCTACTTTAGGTGGACAATCGGCAAATCTAAACTCAATACCTATGGCTGCTGTTGAACGTGTTGAAATATTGACTGATGGTGCATCTTCTACATATGGTTCTGATGCTATTGCTGGTGTAGTTAACATTATTTTGAAAAAAGATTATGAGGGATTAGAGTTTAATATCGGTACTGGTCATCGTGAACTCGATGTAGGACAAACATCAAATGAATTTTCTATATTGGGTGGTGTCTCAAACGACAAAGGTAATATTACTTTTGCATTTGATCATCAATCACGCAAAGGGATTTCTGATGGCGCTCGTGATTATACTAAAGCTAAAATGACTGATGCTAATGGTGATGGAGTTATTCAAGCCTATTCAGAAACTGATGGTTGGAGTATTTATGGAGCAACTGTTTCTCCAAGTGATTTTTCAGAAGCGCAAGCATCACCGTTATGTGATGATTTAATCTCTCAATATGGTAGTGATACGTTTGCTAAAGTAGCTGCTGATGAAGATTGGGGGCCAGGTTCAACTTACTGTATGTACGCGTACGCTAATGTTTCATATAACAAAGCTTCAATTGATCGTAATACTGTCTTTGTTGATGCTCATTATGATGTAGCCGATAATATAGAATGGTTTGGCCGTGCTATGTTTGTACAAAACAAATCATTTGGTCGTTACGCTCCTCCTGCTGCTGCATGGAAAAATATGAAAGCAGATAATCCAAATAACCCTTACGGTCAAGATGGGGCTTATGGTTTCTTCCGTTGGGTTGGTGTAGGTACACGTGATGGCAATGTTACTGACTATAACCAAGATTATTTAACTGGTTTTAAAGGTGACTTAGATTGGAATAATGCATCTTGGGAAGTCTATTATCATCGTAATGTTGCCGATAATAAATCTGTTGGCGAATATTACTTAAGCTATGCTGGTTTAGCATATAATCAAGCTAATAATATTAATTTAGGCTCTCAGGAAGGCATCAATAATCTTAAAGCTACCACTTTACAACAATCTTCTGCAACAATGGATCAGGTTTATGGGGGTATTGGTTTTGATTTAGGTGAGCTTGCTGGTGGCACAGTTGCTCATTATTTCGGTATGGAATACTTTACAAATACATACGCTGATATTTACGATGGTCAATCAGAAGCTGGACTCATTGGTGGCTCTGCTGGTAATTCAGCTATGGGTAACCGCGACATTACAGCGATATTTTATGAAACTGCACTTCCGATTCTTGATGATGTTGAATTAAATATTGCTGCTCGTTATGATGATTATTCTGATGCTGGTACTAATTTAGCACCAAAAGTTTCTGTTCGTTGGCAAGCAATGGAAAACGTAGTACTTAGAGCCTCTTATTCTGAAGCATTTAGAGCTCCAGGCTTAGATGATTTGAATGCGGCAACAACTTTTAGTGCTGAAAGTGCGGTTGATTATAAAACAGGTAAAACAACATCTAAGCAGTATGATACTTATATTAAGTCAAATAAAAAGTTAACACCAGAAACATCTAAATATATTAATTTAGGTTTGGCTTGGGATGTTACAGATAATATTGGCTTTAAAGTTGATTATTTTGATTTAGATATAACTAACGTAATACAGCAAAAATCTGTTCAAACATTATTGTCTGATGAGCAAGCAGGAAAAATTGTTGCTGTTTTACCAGAAACAAATATAAGTAATGAAGTGTTTTATTTGAAACGTACTGCTGATGGTGTACTAGTAGAAGCTGGTACTGGTTATTTTAATGGTATTGGTTTTAAAATTAGAGGTATAGATACTACTTTTTCTGCTAACTTAGAAACAGAATATGGTGACTTTGGCTATAATTTAACTAATAGTTTTACACTTGAGTATACTAGTGAGTTTGGTGGCGTATTGAGAAATCAAGCTGGTTGGTCAGGAACTCCAGATCGCAAAGCAATTAGTAATTTAAGCTGGAATATGGGAAATCATGGCGTTTCTTGGACGGTTAAATATACTTCATCAACTTCTGAGAATGAAGTTGTTAATGGTAATAAAGTTGATATTTCAGGTAAATTAGATGCTTGGATTATCCAAAACTTAACCTATTCTTATAATATGGATGGCTATGGTGCTGTAACACTTACGGTTAATAATTTAACTAACGCAGATCCTATTTTAAGTAAAGCGGGTAAATACAATAACCCAAGTCTATATGATAATTTTGGTCGTGATTATAGAATAAATTATACTATTTCTTTCTAATTTATAATTAATTTGTATTTAAAAAGTCAGCATTTGCTGACTTTTTTATTATTTGAGGTTTTTATGAATTCCGTAGTCTGGACAAAATATTGGCAAGAAAATCATATTAATTCTTTTGGAGATGTCCAAAAGAATTATTCAGGTTCTATACGTGAATGTTGGCTTGAGTTTTTTAAAGAAATGGAGTCTTCAGCAGATGTTCTAGATTTGTGCTGTGGTAATGCATCTTTAGCAAGCTTATTTAAAGAATATGATTTAACTCATTATAATAATTGTAAAATAACAGGTGTAGATTATGCTCTTTTGTCAATATCAGATGATATTATGAAAGACACTAACACATCATTTCAAATGAATGTAAATGTTGAAAATCTACCTTTTGAATCAGATAGTTTTGATTATATTATATCCAACTTTGGTCTTGAATATTCTAATATGGACCTCTCTATTCCAGATATGTTAAGGGTCTTAAAACCCTTAGGATTAATCCAACTTGTTTCTCATATTGAAAATTCTGAATTAATTTTGAGCAGTATTAAAATTAAAGATATGCTCGATGAGTTTTTTTCAGGAGGGAATGTTTTTGCTACATTTCAGTCTTTAACTAAACTTTTAGTTGTCGAAAATTTTAATGAAGCGGAAGAGTTTAGAATTTTATTAAACGAACAGCTTAATCGATTTGTTAAAGAATATGGTGATACATTTATTCAATTTGATTTTATTAATTTTCTTAAATATATACTTAGAAATATTAATAAAGATACGGATAAAGTAATTAATGAATATGAA
>WGGB01000206.1 GCA_015491935.1 Alteromonadaceae bacterium | reverse complement strand
TACGCTGGTTACAAAAGCGCAATAAAGTCAGTGAAATAATTGAAACACTTGATTAAATAGTTCTATCGTTTTCTTTTTATTTATAGACACAAATTAACTGAGCAATAATAGATGCCTGATAAAAAAATCATGTCTTTACTCGTATTAATCTCCATCGGCTTAATTTTAAGTAGTTTAGGTGCATGGGATGGTATAAACGAGCAATGGATTGACGCACATATTCGTAATCAAGGCTTTTCAGGTGTATTAACTTTTGTTGGCTTTTGCGCCTTATTTACCGCTTGTGGCTTTCCTCGACAACTGGCCGCTTTTTTAGGTGGGTATGCCTTTGGTTTTATTAGTGGCACATTACTTGCAACCATAGCAACAGCATTAGGCTGTACCTTGAGTTTTTATGTCGCCAAAATTATCGCCCGACCGACTATTCGTAAAAAATATCCTGCAAAGATAAAAGCTATACATAGCTTTTTAGATCATAAAACCTTTAGCAAAACTATAATTATTCGTTTATTGCCTGTTGGTAGTAACCTGGTCACTAACCTTGTTGCTGGTGTGGCACGCATAAATGTTAAGGCCTTTGTTGCAGGTTCTTTTGTGGGTTACTTGCCGCAAATGATTGTTTTTGCATTAGCAGGTAGTGGCATTGAAGTAATGTCGGTGTGGAAAATTAGTATTAGTATCGCTTTATTTATAGTTTCTTCTATTTTAAGTGGTTATTTATACCGTGATTATAAAAAGAATCACAAAAAAGACGATGCGCTAATTTCTTAATTATAGGTTGCAGCTTGCTGCAAAAATTAAAATTAAAATAATTAGTAATAACAAATAATAGGTTCCATTTTGAATAACTCAACAAATTACTGGTTTAATAAAAGCTATTTTCAATCAGGCGAACAAGACAAGTTCAATCTTGTTTGGCTAGCAATTATTGCCATTGGTATTATCTTTATCGGCATAGGTTTGCGTGACCCTTGGCCTGCTGACGAACCCCGCTTTGCCCAAATAGCCCGTGAAATGGTTGAAACAGGACAGTGGTTTTTCCCTATGCGCGGTGGTGAGCTTTATCCTGATAAACCGCCTATTTTCATGTGGTCTATTGCCGTATTTTATTATTTGACAGACTCTCTTTCCGTCTCATTTTTATTACCTAATGCGTTATGTTCATTATTGACCACCTTTTTGGTTTACGATTTGGGTAAACGTCTGTGGTCACCACAAGTTGGTTGGTATGCTGCATTATTATTACTACTGAGTTTACAGTTTGTATTACAAGCAAAATCTGCACAAATTGATGCGATGGTTTGCTGCTGGATCACTATTGGCTGTTATGGACTAATTCGGCATTTATTACTCAATGACGGTTGGCGTTGGTTTATGCTCGGCTGCTTTTTTATGGGCATTGGCATTATTACCAAAGGAGTCGGTTTTTTACCTATTTTAATGCTTATTCCGTATTTTGTTGCTCGCTTTATGCAACCTCAACAAAACGAGATAAAGGGCAGTTGGCAGTGGTTTGCCGGTATTTTAGTGCTACTAGGTGCTACATTACTGTGGTTTATTCCCATGGTATATTTAGTAGAGCAATCACAAAACCCGTTATTTGAACAATACCGCGATAACATCTTATTTAAACAAACCGCCAAACGCTACGCTCATTCTTGGCATCATATAAAACCGTTTTGGTTTTATATTGTAGAAGTGGTGCCTGTATTTTGGTTACCTATTAGCTTATTATTTCCATGGCTTGCTAAAAAATGGATTGGTGCAATAAAACAAGGTGATAGACGTATTACTCTATTGCTCAGTTGGATTGTATTAGTGTTAGTTTTCTTTAGCATCAGTCCAGGTAAACGTGGTGTTTATATTTTACCTGCTCTGCCGATGTTGGCGCTGATCAGCGCCCCTTATTTAAAGGAAATATTAAGTAAAGTATGGCCTAAACGTTTACTTTTTTCTCTTGTCGTCTTATTAGCAAGTATTTCATTATTAGTCGGTATTGCAGGCTTTGCCGAAATAAAAGCAACGCTAAAACTCACACAAAAATATCATATTGAACCTTGGTTATACTTTACTTTTATTGGTATTACAGGTTTGCTGGTAAGCTTTTTTACTCGTCATAAAAAGGTTTATAGTTGGATAATTGCTATTCCCTTATTTTGGTTAATCTATAGCACTTGGGGTTACCAATTACTTAATAATGTAAAAACACCACGCAATGTATTAAATAATAT
>WGGB01000205.1 GCA_015491935.1 Alteromonadaceae bacterium | reverse complement strand
TTCAGTTAGCTTATTTATTAAGTGATATGCGGAGTGGTAGTTCAGTTGGTTAGAATACCGGCCTGTCACGCCGGGGGTCGCGGGTTCGAGTCCCGTCCACTCCGCCAATTTATTTAAGCTATGTTATTATTGTTTAATACTAAACTTAATTTTATTTCCGTGACAGAAAGACAATTAAGCATTAAATAATACAGCAGAGGTTGAGCACCTTAACGTTCAGTTAGCTTATTTATTAAGTGATATGCGGAGTGGTAGTTCAGTTGGTTAGAATACCGGCCTGTCACGCCGGGGGTCGCGGGTTCGAGTCCCGTCCACTCCGCCAATTTTGTTTAAAGATCATTTTTCTCTCAGTTATAGTCTCTTGTTCAAATTTCTTTATAATAAAAATAGCAATGATCATTCTAAATTATTTCTGGGTGTCAGTTGGTTAGCTGTTATTAAAATCTAGCGGCCTGTCACGCCGGGAGGCGCGGGTTCGAGTCCCGATTACGCAGCCAATTTTGTTTAAAGATAGTTTATTCCCTCAGTTAGTCTCTAATTCAAACTTCTAATTTCTTATAATTCAATAAACATTTTCTTTATTTTTCTTTAGTGCATCTACACAATATTTTGCAATTAATTGCGCTATATTAATTTATTGCTATAAATTGCTATTATTACTTTACAAGTTTTTGTGGCTGTGGATAATCGCGGCATTATCTTTTGCTGTTATTAATGGTTGTCATTAATTGCAGTTATTAATTAGAGCTATTATTTAGAGTTATTTACTATGTTTGAACTAAAATACCACACACCTGCTGAATGGGCTCAAGTTGCTCTTTCTGATTTCGATGCTTTTTTAATTGATCATGCTGCTGCTGAAAAAAAGGCTTCAGGCATGGCGATGAATATGATTTCACACTACCCAAATCGTAAGACGATGGTGCGTGCCATGGCTGATTTAGCCATTGAAGAATTGATCCATTTCAAACAAGTGGTAAAGATTATCCAAGCACGTGGCGTTGAATTAGGACCTGATTCAAAAGATGCCTACATTAATCAAATAAGATCTGTTTTTCGTAAAGGCAGTGACGTGTTTTTTATGGATAGGCTTATCGTTGCAGGTGTTATTGAAGCGCGTGGCTATGAACGCTTTTCGTTAATTGCAGAAGCGTTACCAGAAGGCAAAGAAAAAAGTTTTTACGATACTATTGCTAAATCAGAAGAAAAGCATAAAAACTTATTTATAGAATTAGCGTACGAATACTTTGATAAAAACGACGTCGATCAACGTCTGGATGAAATACTTAATTTAGAAGCTGAAATTTGCAAAAAGTTACCATTTCGAACCGCCTTACATTAATTTTAAAAAATTACAGGCTTTCATCATAGTGCTAACCATATTTAATGACTATAAATGACTAAAAACATCAGTAAGTATTTAACTCGTTATGCTGAAGAAGAAACAGAACTAATAGCGGATTTTCCATCAACGCAATGTTTTACATATAGTGTGGTGATCCCTGCTTATAAAGAAAGTGCTGATTTTATTCAACGTATAGTGAATAGTGAGTTAATACAGCAAAATTGTTTGTTTATTGTCGTCATTAATCAACCTGACAGCGATTGCAATACGCAATTACAACAACATCTTTTTCAACATTGTTTAACCACAGGGCAGCTTGTCTGGCAGCAACAGTCTTTAAGTTTAATCATATTAAAACAGAGTAATAGTGCGTTACTCATTGTTGATCGTTTTACTCAACCCATTCCCGAAAAATTGGGCGTAGGTTTAGCACGTAAAATTGGGGCAGATCTTGCGTTAGCTTTGATTAATAAAAAACAAATTAAATCACCTTGGCTTTGTTCTACTGATGCAGACGTTCAATTACCTAATAATTACTTTACGATTTTCAACACATTAAAAAACAGCACAGTGGCCATTTGTTTTAATTTTTATCATTACAGCGATGATAAAAAAATACATCAAGCCAATTTTTTATATGAACAAGCGCTACGCTATTATGTCGCGGGATTAACTTATGCAAAATCGCCTTATAATTTTTTTACTATTGGCAGTATATTGGCATTTACCAGTAATGCTTATGCCAGCTCGCGTGGTTTTCCTAAACGGAGTGCAGGTGAAGATTTTTACTTGTTAAATAAGTTAGCTAAGTTAGGTAAAGTGAATTTTATTGATGATTGTGTGATCAAAATTGATGCGCGTACTTCAGATCGTGTTCCTTTTGGCACAGGACCTGCGGTTAATGAAATATTAGCGTTACAAGCCGCAGGGCAAGACTACTATTATTATCATCCACACGTTTTTGAATGTCTTAAAGAGGTACTTAATAATTTTTCAAGTTTATGGCAGTATCGACAAAAACTATCCTTATGGTATGACAGTCAACAAGAAATTGTTTGTGACAGCTTAAAAAGTATTGGCTTAGATAACTTTGTAAAAAAACAAAGTGACGCCACAAAACAACAATTTGATAAACAATTAATTGTTTGGTTTGACGCCTTTAAAACGTTAAAGTTTATTCATGCTTTACGCGAACAAGGATTAGCTGATATACCATTACAAGAAGGAATATCTTTAGCTAATTTTAGATTATCTATACCCATTAAATTTGTAGCGATGTCAAATCAACTTTTGCCATTGAATAGATTTACTTAATTAATATGACTAATAGTCAATAAAACTTCATAAAAAAAGCCTTCAAAAAGAAGGCTTACATTATTTATAACGATAGGGCATTTAACCGTAAAGTTACGATTAAAATGCGGCGTTGTTTGGTGTTCTTGGAAATGGAATTACGTCACGCACATTTTGCATACCTGTGGCATACGCAACTAAACGTTCAAAACCTAAACCAAAGCCAGAATGAGGTACGGTGCCATAACGACGTAAATCACGATACCAACTATAATCCGCAATATCTAAATTCATTTCGGCTAAACGCGCATCTAATACATCAAGACGTTCTTCACGTTGACTACCACCAATGATTTCGCCAATACCCGGTGCTAAAATATCCATTGCGGCAACCGTTTTACCATCGTCATTTAAACGCATATAAAATGATTTAATATCTTTCGGGTAGTTTTGTAATACCACAGGACCATTAAAGTGTTCTTCAGCTAAATAGCGTTCATGTTCAGAATTTAAGTCAACGCCCCAAGATACTGGGTTTTCAAATTTCTTATCACAATTTTCTAAAATAGTGATCGCGTCAGTGTAATCTAAACGCACAAAATCAGTATTAATAACTGAATTTAAACGTTCAATAACCGTTTTATCAACACGTTGTTGAAAAAATGCCATGTCATCTGCACGCTCTTCTAGTACGGCTTTTAATACATATTTCAACATTTCTTCAGCAAGATCTGCTGCATCACTTAAATTAGCAAACGCAATTTCAGGTTCTACCATCCAAAATTCTGCTAAATGACGACTAGTATTAGAGTTTTCTGCTCTAAATGTAGGACCAAAAGTATAGACTTTAGACATAGCATTACAGTAAGTTTCTACGTTCAGTTGCCCAGAAACCGTTAAAAACGTTTCTTTACCAAAAAAGTCTTTGCTGTAATCAACAGCGCCTTTGTCGTCGCGCGGCAAGTTTTCCATATCTAAGGTACTTACTCGGAACATTTCGCCCGCACCTTCACAGTCACTACCTGTAATTAATGGCGTGCTGATCCAAAAATATCCCTTAGAGTGTAAAAAGCGATGAATGGCTTGTGCTAAACAGTTACGAACGCGTGTTACTGCACCACCAATATTAGTGCGAGGGCGTAAGTGAGCGTGTTCACGTAAAAATTCTATGCTGTGACGTTTTGCCGCCATTGGGTAAGTATCAGGGTCTTCAACATAACCTAGCACTTTAACACTCGTGGCTTGAATTTCAAACGCTTGGCCTTTGCCCGGAGACTCAACCAATATACCTTCTACTTCAACAGCACAACCAGTCGTTAATTTTAAAACTTCATTTTGATAATTTGACAAATCGCTTGGCACTATGGCTTGAATAGCATCAAAACATGAACCATCATGAATTGCTAAAAATGAAATACCTGCTTTTGAATCGCGGCGTGTTCTGATCCAGCCACTCACTGAAATAGATTCATTAACAGGGAATTTACCTGCTAATACATCAGTGATCGAGTTTACTGACATTTTACGACCTCTTAAATTGTATTGTTGTCAAATTAAATAGCCTGCTATGTTACCGCGCTCAGCCAGTTTCACAAGTAAAAATTACAATATTATCGGCTTGCGGTAACTGTTTTGAGTGAAATTTATGCACTTAAGGTGGAAACATCTCATTAAGGTTAAGCTTTTGATGAAAATAGCGTAATATCTAATAAAGTCAAAGTCTATGATATGAATTATTTAAGTGTGGTAAATTCAGGTGTATAAAAATGATCGACGACAAAAAAATGATTTTTGGTTGCTAGCCTCGCGAACTCTCGCCGTTGGTGGTTGGTTGCTATTTATTGTTGCTTTAATAGTGTCTTATTATGCTGCGCCAGAAATAGAATATGGGTTTGTACGCTTTCATGGGGTAGAAGTACGTAAAGTGTGGCAACCACAATTAACAATGTATTTATATGCTATTTTGTGGTTTAACGCTATTGCCAGTATTGTAGCGATTATTATTAACCATTTTCGTACTCGTCGTGCAACCGACGTAAACAACAATTATAATTTAGTATTATTGTTGTTTATTTCTATAGCATGGAGCACTTATATTTATTTTGATATTCGCTAGTGTTATTAACTAAGGAAACAAGCTTCTTCATTTAGCACGGTTTTAATGGCTTTAATTAGTTGACTAAGCTGTTCTTGGTTAATAATAAAAGGTGGCATTAAATAAATAAGTTTACCAAACGGACGGATCCATACGCCTAATTCTACAAAGCGCTGTTGAATATTAGCCATGTTAACGGCTTGTGTTGCTTCAATTACACCGATAGCGCCTAGCACACGTACATCAGCAACGCGTTTATTAACCATTAATGGCATTAATTCATCTTTAAATTGCTGTTCTATATTGCTAACCTGTTGCTGCCATTCATCTTTTGCTAATAATGACAAACTTGCATTGGCTACTGCACAGGCTAAAGGATTGCCCATAAAAGTAGGTCCGTGCATAAAGCAACCCGCTTCGCCTTTACTTATTGTTTCTGCCACTTGCGTACTACAAAGTGTTGCTGCCAAAGTCATATAACCGCCCGTTAACGACTTACCTAAACATAAAATATCTGGGCTAATATTGGCGTATTCGCAGGCAAATAGCTTTCCTGTACGGCCAAAACCTGTGGCAATTTCATCAGCAATAAATAACACTTTATATTGATCACATAATTGCCGACAAGCTTTTAAATATTCAGGATGATAAATACGCATACCGCCAGCACCTTGTACTATGGGTTCAATAATAAAAGCGGCTATTTCGTGATGATGTTGGGCAAAAAGGGCGGTTAACTCGGCTAATTCATCATTATTTTGCCAAACATCGTTAAAATACGTTGTTGGTGCTGGTGCAAAAATTTGCTTAGCAAGCATATTTTCAAATAACTGATGCATACCATTAATAGGGTCGCAAACTGACATCGCCGCAAAAGTATCGCCATGATAACCGTTACGTACCGTCAAAAATTTTGTTTTTGACGGCTGTTTATTCGCGTGACAAAACTGTAGTGCCATTTTCATGGCCACTTCAACACTTACCGAACCACTGTCACATAAAAAAACTTTATCTAAACCTTTGGGGGTAATTTCAACTAACGTTTTACATAAGTCGATAGCCGGTTGATGCGTTAAACCGCCAAACATAATATGCGCCATTTTTGTTGTTTGCTCGCTAATGGCGCGGTTTAATGTTTCATTATTATAACCGTGGATCGCCGCCCACCATGATGACATACCATCAATAAGAATTTCGCCTGTCGCTAAATTAATATTAATGCCATTGGCACTTTCTACTAAAAAAGAAGGTAAAGGATCGCTCATTGAAGTATATGGGTGCCAAACAATTTGGCGATCTAAATTTAAGAGGTGTGTATTGTTTTTAATCATTTGTAAAGTGTTGAGTATTTTCTACGTTGACATTAAGCGCTAGCTCGCTAGACTACCCGTTAATAGATAAACTTGCAATGAGAAACACGCCATGTCTTTAAGCGTCAATGCTACTATAAAAACGACTGAAAACACTATAAATGATGAAGTAAAACATAATTGGACAATAGCCGAAGTTAAAGCACTATTTGACTTACCTTTTAATGATTTAATGTTTAAAGCACAAACGATACATCGTCAGCATTTTAACGCCAATGAAGTACAAGTAAGTACATTGTTGTCCATTAAAACGGGAGCGTGCCCTGAAGATTGTAAATATTGTTCGCAAAGTGCGCGTTATAAAACCGATATTGACAAAGAACGCTTAATGGAAGTTGAAAAAGTACTTGAGGCAGCAACTAAAGCCAAAGAAATGGGCTCAACTCGTTTTTGTATGGGCGCAGCATGGCGTAATCCAAAAGAGCGCGATATGCCTTACGTATTAGATATGGTAAAAGGCGTGAAAGCATTAGGATTAGAAACCTGTATGACATTGGGGATGTTGTCAGAAGATCAAGCGCAGCAGTTAAATGCAGCAGGGCTTGATTACTACAATCACAATTTAGATACTTCACCTGAAAATTACAATAACATTATAACCACTCGCACTTTTCAAGACAGATTAGACACTTTAGATAATGTGCGCAGTGCTGGCATGAAAGTGTGTAGTGGCGGTATTGTTGGTATGGGCGAAAATAATAGTGATCGGGCATCTTTATTGGCTCAACTAGCTAATTTAAAACCGCAACCTGAAAGTGTGCCCATTAATATGCTGGTTAAAATGGAAGGTACACCGTTAAGTGATGTTGACGATTTAGATTCGTTTGATTTTATTCGTTGTATTGCCGTAGCGCGTATTATGATGCCTAAATCTCATGTGCGTTTATCTGCTGGACGTAGCGCCATGAATGAACAAATGCAAGCTATGTGCTTTTTAGCGGGTGCTAATTCAATTTTTTATGGTTGTAAATTATTAACGGCTAAAAATCCTGAAACCAACCAAGATATTGCGCTATTTGAAAAATTAGGCATTAATACCGAAACTATTGCCGATAATAACAATGAGCAGCAAGTTGCGAAACAATTAGCAACCGCAATTGTAGATAAGCAGCATGAAGACTTGTTTTATAATGCCCAATAAAGTGTTTGGTAAATAGTTGATGTTTGATTTTTTAACACAGCGTTTAAAGACACAAAAAGAGTTACACCGTTTTCGTCAGCGTACCTTGTCGACAACTAATGTTGAACGACCTAATTACATTGACGTAGATGGAAAAAGTTACCTTAATTTTTCCTCTAATGATTATTTAGGCTTAAATAACCATATAAAAATTAAGCAAGCACTGCAAGAAGGTGCTAATAAATATGGGTTATGTTCAACAGGCTCAAGTTTAATTACGGGTTATAATTACGCCCATCAAGCGTTAGAAGCCACCATCTGTAATTGGTTAAACAAACCTAAATGTTTGTTGTTTAATAGTGGTTTCGCAGCAAATAGCGGTGTTTTACACGCATTAGGCGACAAACATTGTCAATTTTATTTAGATAAATTAAGTCATGCTTCGTTAATTGACGGCGCTTTTGGCAGCAATGCTAAAGTAAAGCGATTTTTACATAACGATTTAGCACAGCTAACGCAATGGTTAAATAAATCATCTAATACTACTGATAACCAGACAGCACAAGACTCACTTATTGTCTCTGAGGGGGTGTTTAGTATGGACGGCGATCAAGCCGATGTTAAACAATTAGCGCAGCTTGCAAAGCAAAATAATGCCTTACTTTATTTAGATGATGCTCACAGTATTGGTGTGTTAGGCGAAAAAGGTCAGGGCAGTTGTGCGCAAACAAATGTTGATATTGTTATGGCGACTTTTGGTAAAGCCATTGCGACTAGCGGTGCGTTTGTCGCGTGTGATGAAACATTATTTGAGTATTTAGTTAATTTTGCGCGCCATTATATTTATTCAACGGCAATATCACCTGCCATGGCTTGGGCGACTAAAGCGAGTATTGAACTTATTCAACAAGAACAATGGCGCAGAGAAAAAATAATTGAACTTAGTCAGTTATTTATTAAGAAACTTAGCAATAGTGTTGAAGTTTTACCGTCAGATTCTTCAATTCATGCCATAATTATAGGCAGTGAAGAAAAAACCTTGCAAGCGAGTCAGTTACTAAAAAAGCAAGGAATATGGTTAACGGCAATTCGTCCACCAACGGTTGCTCATAATAAATCAAGATTACGCGTTACTATATGTGCCAACCATAACGCTAAAGATATCATATATTTAGTAGATTCGTTGCATAAGACAATAGAAACATTAAACGATTAGTTTAATAGTGTGGAATATTACATAAGCAAGTTAAAGCACAGTACTTAAATCACATAAAAAAATAAAACAGACCTAAAGAATAATAAAATAAATGCATAATTTTGATCAAGCTAACATTGCAAAAGCTAGAATAGAAAAAACCACTGAAATAGCTAAATCTTTTGGCGCAGCCTCAAGATCGTATGATGTTTCGGCACGTTTACAACGTTATAGTGGTAAACATTTAATGTCGTGGTTACCTGATGATACTGATTTAACTGTTGTAGATTTAGGTTGTGGTACGGGTTTTTTTACGGATATTTTGGCAAGCCAATATCAACAAGTGATTGGTCTTGATGTGTCTACAAAAATGTTATCGTTTGCTAAACAAAGTCGTAGTAAAGATATTTTTTGGTTAGAAGGTGATGCTAATTCTATTCCTTTGCAAAGTAATAGCGTTGATTTAATTTATAGTAATTTAATGATCCAATGGTTAGATCCCTTAGATAGTGCGATTAAAGAAATTTTACGGGTATTAAAGCCTGGCGGATTATTTTTATTTTCAACCTTAACTGATGGAACTCTGTTTGAATTAAAGTCTTCTTGGAAACAAGTTGATGATGATCAACACGTTATTGACTTTAAAACAGAATCAATGCTTGAAACATTGTTAAATACTGATGTTTCTACATTGATCAAACAAAAAAACAACCCTATATCTCTTGAATATGAAAATGTACTTCATCTGGCTCGTGAGCTAAAAGGGCTTGGTGCTAACAAAGTACATGATCGCAAAAATAAAGGTTTGTCAGGAAAAACTAAATGGCAAAAAATGTGTACTGCTTATCAAGACTTTCAAGAACCTAATGGAGTTTATCCTGCTAGCTATCATGTTTTTTCAGGTTTAGTTAAATTAAATCCTTAGTTATTATTGTTGTCTTCTCTTTATGTTAAAAATATTATTATGCAAAAACAATTTTTTATAACTGCAACCGATACCGATGCAGGTAAAACTTATTTTGCTTGCCTACTCACTCGTGCATTAGTTTTGGCTAAGTATAAGGTGGCTGTTTATAAACCTATTGCTGCTGGCTGTGAAGAAAAAACAGATCACCAAGGCAATAAAATGTTAATTAATCAAGATGCGTTGTTATTGCAACAAAGTGCTAATTGCCAACAGCCGTTAACACAAGTTAATCCTATTGCCTTTAAAGCACCTATAGCACCGCATATTGCCGCAAAAAAATGTCAAGAAAACATTTCATTAAAGCAAATAGAGCAGGGGTTTAAATTAGTTGCTCAACAACAAAGTGATGTGGTTATTTGTGAAGGGGCAGGTGGTTGGCGTTTACCATTAGGTGAACAACTTTTTTTATCTGATTTTGTTAAGCATACTGAGCAACAAGTTATTCTCGTTGTAAATATTAAATTAGGTTGCTTAAACCATGCCTTACTCACTTATGAAAGCATCATTAATGACGGCTTAGATTGTGTAGGCTGGGTTGCTAATTATGGTGAAGCCGACAAAATTAAACAAACAACTGATGATGACAAGCAACTTAGCCTAAGTTATGTGGATGATAATATTAGCGAGTTAACTGAACTTTTACCTATTCCTTTACTGGCTAAATTACCGTACCAGCAAGACTTTACTGTTGCTGCAAAGCAAATAGATCTTAGTTTGCTGATATAACAAAATTAAACTTTTATTTTTACTTTACTTCGTCGGCTTCGTAACTGCAAAAATTCTGTCTAGTTAATATAGATAGACTGAAACCAATTCACACAACCACTATTCACTATTGTTTATCTTTTAAATCACCTTCCATAAAATAATTACTATTATTCACACGTTGGCATAATAACATCACCCGATCATCAATTTATTAATATAAAAGCCGTGCTATTTTTTTACTGATTTAGCTAGTTCACTTAAACACGCCTTGGCAATAAATCCTGAACGAGTTTTATAAGTAGGCTGTTTACTCACTTGTTCATCAATTTGTTTGATCAATAATTCAGGTAAGGTGACATTAATTTTATGGCTACGACCTAAATAGGGCGTTATGTCTAAATCAATAATAGCCCAAATTATACTGCGATCATGACTTTGTTGAATATGGGTATCGATACTTTGTCCACTGGGAATATTTTCACCGTACTCAGCTAAAATCGTTAAATGCGATGCTATCGCTTCATTAATCCTCACCAATGCAACATCTATTGAGTCAGCAACTTCTTGGCAGCCGGGTAAGTCGGGCACCGTAACCGTGACTTTGTTTTCACCTATTTGTTGTTTTATTGCGACAGGATATTTCACTTCCATTACCTCATTATTAAGTAGTAAACAGGTGATTATCATATAACTCTAGCAACCCTACTGCAAGATATAATTTAACCCTGATAACCCTATTATTATTGATAATTATAACCCTGACAACCCCCGTCGTGGTTTGGTGTAAATGCTTACTATGCTTATTAAGCTTTTAAAGTAATAAGCCTAAATAGTTAACTATTTAGGCACGCAGTTGTCGAGTTGCTGCTATTGTTCATTATTATTCGTTTATAACGTTATAAAAAAATAGAGTTGGTAGGGTTATTTAAAGTTTAAGCTATTAAATGTTTATTACATTGGGATAAACAAAAGTGAGTATTGTTAGGTAACAAATAGATTTTGTTATGACAGCTTAATGAACAGCTAAATCAGTCGCTAGAGTAATTGTGAAATATTATTATAGTGATGCTTATATAAATAATAAGCTTTGCCGATTAAAAAGCTTAACCATGAAAACTCAGCTAATAACAAGCTTGCAAGTAATAGATAAAGTGGAGGAAATAATATTGTGCTAAACAATGTCACTAGGGTCAATAAGTGTAATAAAAATTGTATTTCGCCATGACGTTTGAGCAAAATATCATGCATATTACAGAGCAAGTGGATAAAAGTGAATCAGTAATTATTAATCAGTATAAATAAAAAGAGAGCGTTCAATATTCTGTGTCAGCGTCATAATTTAGATTTCCAAAACACTGTCTAAGCGTCCCTCAAAATAAATGGCTAACTAAGATAGGCAGAGACTCCAATTGTGAATTGGCATTGTCCATTTCTCGGTGGCATTCAATATGCCAGCATAAAGCAATTTCAGCAAGCTATTTTCGTTTGGAAATGCTCCCTTTGTTTTTGTTAGTTTTCTAAATTGTCGATGAACAGCTTCAACAGCATTGGTTGTATAAATAACTTTTCTGATATGCTCTGGATACTTGAAATAGTGTGATAAATTAGGCCACTTTCTGCGCCACGAGTTGAGCACTAATGGATAAGCGTTTCCCCATTTCGCTTCTAATTCATCAAGCGCTAATTCCGCAGCGCCTTTGAAAATGGTTTGAAGTTTGCATTATTACTGCGCATTGGTGTTTCAATTTTTATATTTGATGTTTCAAATAAATCTTGTTGATAGTGTTGGCTAAGATAGCCTTTATCACCAATAAAAACACAGTTGCTGAGTTGATGTTTAATATCGTGGACAGAAGCTTTTGATATATCAAAGTTTTAATCACGCCCGGTACAGTACAAACGGCATGAATTTTGTAACCAAAATAATGTAGTTTTTGTGCGGCACAGTAACCAAAGCTTGGTGAAGTTTCGGTGTTTTCTTGGCGTATTTTAGTGCGAAAAGAGTGGCTATATTTACAGACTTCTAAAGGCATACTGTCAATGACATGATAGTCTTCGACAGGCACAATGATGGAAGCAATTTTTTGTCTAAACAGCTCTATTTTAAAAGCTAATTTTCGTCGTCTTCTGTTATAAACAGTGCGGTCAATCTTATCTTTGATAGATGAGGGCGATAAGGTGAAAAGAAAACGCTCTGAATCAATGCCTAGGCATTCTGTAGCTAAGTTCAATGCTATTAATTCAGTATCATTGAGTTTAGGTTTTCGCTTTTTGCTTTTAATTTAAAAAATAAGAATTTGGTTCAATGTCGTGCAGTAGGCTAATAATTTTGGTATAACTATCGTGTAAGTTGCTCATTTGACTAATCTTTTGGTGAAGATGTCATTATATCACGCTAAGTGATTGAGCAACTTAGAATTTCATTTTTTTTATTAATGCACCACGGGTAAATAAGTTTTTTGCTGTATGATCTTAATCATTATTTTCTGAAACTTAATTAACATCATGTATTTTAATTATCGATTATCTATACTCACGAGTGTAATCATCTGCTTATTTTTATGTACGGCTTGTAAACCAGCGAACACCCAAAAGATTAAAGCCAATCATTTAACTAAACCACAATGTATTCAGACTCAAAGTGTTTGTGTACATGAAACTAAAGAGGGTAACTTTTCATTATTATTTAATGTGAAAAGTGTAAAAACAGAAATACCTTTTAGGCTTTATATGCAATATCAAGGGCCGTTACAACTACAGTCGGTTAATGCTTATATGGAAGGTAAAAATATGTTTATGGGGAAAATACCGTTATTTTTTCAAGCAACGCCTTTAACTAAAAGTGATAACACAAAGACTTTACCCTATAAAAAACAAACATTGAGTGCTGAAACTATGGTGGTGGCGTGCTCTGAACCAAATATGCAATGGCGAGTTTGGTTTACAGCAAAGTTATTTGATAAAAACCAACAAAAAACAATAACTAAGCAGTTTTTTGTTGATTTTGATAGTCGTTATGAGTAGCGTTTAACTTTATATTTAAGGGGCTCTATTAAAGAGCGGCCGTTGTTGCTTTAATTTGCTTATTACCATGTTCGACTAGTTTGAAAACGGCATTTTTATCGCCAGAAATATAGACCGAACAATGTTGCCACTTTTTCGGAATATTCCACTGGCTATCATCACCAATTTTAAATATATGGCGTTTATTAGCACAGCGCAAATCTACTTCATCAAGTTTTCCAGAGGTTTGCAATAACGAAAAATTATTGCGAAGTAAGGTGTATTTCCAAAAATTATGCTCAGAATTTAAAGTACCATCAACAACAATATCGCCACCGTTTTCGATAAAGTCATCTATATTTTGCTTTTGTTGCTTAAGCTTTGCTAAATAAGGTTTAGCCTGTTCCATTTTTAACATTTGTTCTAAATCTTTATTTGCTTCATAAAGATTATTAAATTGAATATTCAATTTGTAACGTTGAGATAATAAAGAAAAATAAACATCTTTTTGAAAAACATTGCCCGTTTTATTTAAGTATTTTAATTGCTCCGCAGGTTTGTTAAGCATTTGGGCATATTTAGCTTTAAGTAAATTAGTATAAGAAATATCGGCTAATTTCCAAGCTTCTAATTTAGTTAATTTATCTAAATACTTTTTAACAAGTTCTAAATCATTATCAGCAAAGGCTCTTTGTGTTTTTTTATAAAGGCGATAAAATTGTTGTGATACCTTGTGTCCGTCCATTGACATTGAAAAATCTAGTTGCACAGCATTTTGACATTGCTGAACAGGTTTTCCATCTTCTAGTGCGGGTTTAAATTTCCATTGTGACACTGCTTTTTTAGCCACTTTAGCAAAGCCTTTATAGCCTATTATATCTTCAACAATAACATGAGAAACATTGCCTTTAGTGTCAATTACATAACTTAATTTAGCGCTACCTTCTTTGCCTAAACGTGCGGCGTTGATGGGGTATTTAGGCGCTACTCTTTTAATGACTTTTGCATCGTCTATTGTGGCGAGTTGCACGGTTTCGGCAGCGTTTGTTGTTGCGCTAATTAAGGTTGTTGTAGATAAAAATAATAAAGACGCCATATTTTTATAAAGGTAAGAAAGTTTCATTAAAGTTAAATCCTTTTTAGTATTTTACATAAAATGTCAATTAAGTGTGTATTTTATGTGTTACTTGTAAAATTGTAAACTGATATTAATATATCTTCTATTTTGTTTGATTATTGAGCAGAACAACTAAGCTTATGAGTGATATACAGCTTTTTTTGAGCTGTTTAGGAGTTGTTATGCATTATTATCATTTTATTTCTGTCTCTTTTTTTTATTGCTTATTTCCGCATGCCAATCAACACCTTTACTCAGTCAAAGCAATCAGTTAGCGCTTAGAGAAGGCTTGTTTAGCGATCAAGTCTTTATGACTTATGCGCAAACTAACATTGAAACTGAGCAACAAATATTTAGTTTAGATGATGATATTAAACGTGTTGTTGCAGATCGTATTCTATCCGTCAAAGATCCACAAAAACGAACTAAAAGGCTACTTCGGCAAATATTTAAAAACCGTAGTATTGGTATTGTTTATTCTAGTTCAGCTAATTTAGTTGCCTCAGATGCTTTTCACAATAATACCGCCAATTGTTTATCATTAACGATTATGGCTTATGCATTAGCTAAAGAAGCTAATTTAACTATGCGTTTTCAACAAGTTGATATTCCAGAGTTTTGGGTTAGAAATGGATCTTATAATATGCTTACAGGACATATTAATTTACTTTTACTCACGGGAAAGTTTGCGACTAAACAGGTGATTTATGGCGGTAGTAATTTACAAATAGATTTTGATCCTTATGTATCCAAAAAAACATTTCCTAGTCATTTTATTGATAAAAAACGTGTTGTTGCAATGTTTTATGCCAACAAAGGTGCGCAAGCTATTGTCGATAAACATTATGATACGGCTTACGCTTATTTAAAAGCTTCGGTAACTACTGATTCGAGTTTTAGTAATGGTTGGGGGAACTTAGGCTTACTTTATCGTTTAAATAATTTACCCGTGTTAGCCGAGCAAACTTATTTATATGCGTTAAATTTAGATACTGAAAATAATACGGTATTGGGAAATTATGCTTATTTGTTAAAACTAAAAGGGGATTTTACTCAATATAGAAACATTACTCATAAGCTAGAAAATAAACGAAAACAGAATCCTTATTACCACGCATTATTGGCTGATGAAGCAAATTATAAAGGTGATTATAAATTAGCAATAAAATATTATAAAAAAGCGATAGCATTAGATCAAAAAAATCATGAGTTTTATTTTGCTTTGGCAAAAGTTTATTACCGTCTTAATGCTTTAAATAAAGCCAAAAAGGCAATGAGAAAAGCTATCGCTTTAAACCATCAGCCACGCATCAAACGCCAATATGTTGCTAAACTTGATTTTTTAAAAGCCGCTCAACAAGCTTATCCTTAAAATACAATAATGATAAGAGTTTATAATTTACATTAACAACAATAATTTACTAGTGTTAACCTCATAGCTGTGGTTAAATTTATCATTGCGAATTCATCTTGCTAAGGTACCGCTTTGATCTACTTATATCCGGCTAATAAAATGGAAAATTTATTAGTCTTATTCGATAAAATCCAACAAATTTCTCCTCTGCCCGTATTAAGTCAAGAAGTGATCATAGTGCATAATGCCGGTATGCAGCACTGGTTAAATTTATCACTTGCAAAACAACGTGGTATTAGTATGAATTACCGTTACGCGTTACCATCTCAATACTTGTGGCAATTGCTTAGAAGTATTGCCAGTGGTGATGATGTACCTCAACAGTCACCTTATTCACGCGAAGTTTTAACATGGCGTATTGATGCACTATTAGCGAGTGAAACAGTACAAAAAGATGCCATTTTTAATGCAGTAAATTTATATTGGCAGGATAACAGTGCTGATAAAACAGTAAATAACAATGAGCAACCTAAGGTTAGTGAGCAAGCATTGCTTAAGCGTTTTCAATTAGCCGAACAACTTGCCGATTTATTTGAACAATATTTAATTTTTCGCCCTCAATGGCTCGATGCATGGCAAATTCAAAAACAATCCTTAAATAGTGATTTTAATCATGTAGATAAAAGCACACAAAACTTAATTGCTTGGCAAGCTAAGTTATGGCATCTATTAACAGAGCAAGTACCTTATAATCCGCAAACACTTATTACTGCTGCGATTAACAATATAAGTAAACATAAAGCACAATTACCCCCACGAATTTCTTTTTTTGGGCTTAATGCTATGGCACCGCTATGGCTTGAATTTATTAGTGCTTTAAGTGAACATACCGAAGTCCATTTTTTTCATTTAAACCCTTGTTATGATTATTGGGGAGATTTACTCACTGAAAAACAAGCGCTTAAAACTATAGACACCTGGTTAAGTGATGATAAAAAAGAGGGAAGCCACAGTGAGCTAGCCCAATTAGTGGGTAACCCCTTATTGGCTAATTTAGGTCAACAAGGGCGAGAGTTTTTAGCCTTGTTACAGCAATATAGCACAATTAACATAGACGCTTTTGAACATATTAGTATGGATATTAGCTCAACCACAAAGCGCAACCCCAATACTTGTTTAGAAAATATTCAAAATGATATTTTATGCTTGCAAGATGCACGTCAACAGCCAAAGATTCAAATAGATGATTCTATCACCATTACAAGTTGTCATAGCGCCTTGCGTGAAGTGCAAGCATTACATGATTATTTATTACATCAATTTAACGAAGATAACACCTTAACTCCTAAAGATATTTTGGTCATGTGCCCACAAGTTGAAAACTATGCGCCTTATATTGATGCGGTGTTTAGTCGTGGTTGGCAAGATGTGGGAGAAAAAGTACCCCCATTACCTTGCTCTATAGCCGACAGAGTGAGTAAAGATAGTGAACCGTTAGTTGCCGCCTTTATTGAGTTATTGCAATTACCCGATAGTCGCTTTCAGGTTTCTAAATTAATTGCTTTATTACGTTTACCTGCAATGCAGTTAAAATTTTCATTAACGCTTGAAGAAATAGATAAAATTAGTACATGGCTTGAACAAGCTTCTATACACTGGGGATTAGATCAGCAGCACAAGCAAGCAGTTTTAGGGCTTGATGAAGCAAATGATAAGTTTACTTGGCAGCAAGGTTTATCTCGCTTATTGCTTGGTTTTGCTTATGGTGATGAAGACAGTATTTACCAACAACAATTATTATTGGCCGATGTTGAAGGAAATGATGCGTTATTATTGGGTAAAATAATGCAAATATTGTCACAATTACAACAGTTTGCCCAACAAATGACAACCGCTAAAAAAGCAGAGTCGTGGTTTGAATTTTTGACTAATTTGCTAGAGCAACTTTTTGTAAATGACGGTGAGGTAGCTTTTGATATTATTTATAATGCGTTAACGTCTTTATTTGAATATTGCCAAGAAGCGCATTATGAGCAGCGCTTATCTTTAGTGGTGGTGCGTGAATTTTTACAAAATCATTTTAGTCAACCAGATCCAGGAAAACAGTTTTTAGTTGGGCAAGTAACATTTTGCTCTATGCTACCCATGCGTAGTATTCCTTTTAAAATAATTGCTATTTTAGGGCTTAACGATGGTGAATTTCCTCGACAACGCCAACCTTTAGGCTTTGACTTAATGGCAATAACACCTGCACAAATTGGCGATAGATCACGCCGTGGTGACGATCGTTATTTATTTTTAGAAGCAATTATTTGTGCACGTAAAGCTTTGTATCTAAGTTATCAAGGGCGCAATATTCGTAATAATAATGAATTACAGCCTTCGTTAGTGTTAAAAGAATTAATGGAATATTTAGATTTAGGCTATGGTTGGTCATTATTAACGCAGAGCAGCGATGAAATAAGCCCAGATAACGAGCAAGGATGTATTACGCAATTACCTATGCAGCCTTTTAGTGTTCGTAATTTTCAGCCGAAAAATGCTTGTATGAACAATCAACAAGGTTTATTAAAGAGTGTTAGTTTTGATGCTCATTGGTTGGCATTAGCCACTAATGCTGAAAATCAAAAAAGTAAAACAGCCGCTCAGCAGCCTTTGATTATGTCGGCTAAAAGTCAAACTGAAATCGTTGATATTTCATTAAATCAATTAGTGAGTTTTTTTGATAATCCCAGCAAATATTTTGCTAAACAACAATTAAATTTACATTTTGAGCATTATCAAGCCGAACTCAATGACACTGAGCCTTTTAGTAGTGACGCGCTTGCCACTTACCAATTAAAACAAGCATTATTATTGGCACATTTAACCGAAGATGAAGCACAGGTTGCACAAGTATTACAGCAAGCTGAACTTGGTGGTAAATTTCCTGATTTACCGACAACAGCACAAGAGTTTCAAAAATGGCAGCACGACAGTCAGCAACTTGCTGCGCCAATAAAATTAGCACTCAAGCCACAAGGTGAGCCCGAAGTGTTAACTTTTACTTTACCACTAACTATATTAGATAAAACTGTATTACTCACGGCAACATTTACGATTGTCGGCAAACAATGTATTTATTTTAAAAGTAGCAGTGCTAAACCAAAAGATTTATTAACCCTTTATTTATCAAGGTTATTTTGTTTGGCTTTTCAACAACAACATCAACAAACAAGTGAATATTTCACTGATACTGAAAAAAAACAACAACAAGCTATAGAACAATTAACTAACAGTATTGGTTGGTATTTTGACAGTAAAAAGCAACAAGTGATGGCTCATAGTTATCAGCAACTTAACCAACCTTTAGCGCAATTAACTCAGTTTATTGAATATTTCATTAAGGGACAGCAACAAGCCTTATTGGTTAATATTGATATTGCTGAGCGTTATTTTAAGGCAAAATCTTTTGAGCAAGCCGATTTTGAAAAATATTGGTATGAGGGCAATGCTTTTATGCCATTAGCTAAAAATCCCTATATGCGTTTTTTTTGGCAAAACCCACCCTTATTGGCTGAACTGACAGAGGATTTTACGCAATTATATCATCAGCTTTTTACGGAACTAAAAACGAACAAAATTTCTCCTGAAACGATAAAAGTAGATAAGGCATAAGCATGACAGAGCAACATAAAAACCTGTGTGCTTATAGCATACCTTTGCATGGAAAACACTTAATTGAAGCCAGCGCGGGTACAGGTAAAACCTATAATATTACTCGAATTTATTTACGCTTATTATTAGAGCGCCGTTTAACGGTTGAGCAAATTTTGGTCATGACCTTTACCAATGATGCCACTGAAGAATTACGCGGACGCATTGATGCCAGTATTCGAGAAGCAATTAACCATTGGCACACCTTAACTCAAGAAGATGAATATTTTATAGCACTGGCTAAACAAATTAGTGAAGCTGAGGCTATTTTATTACTTAAAACAGCGTTATTGTATCTTGATCAAGCGGCCATTTTTACTATCCATGGCTTTTGTAAACGCGTATTAACGCAACACGCTTTTGCGACGGGCGTTACCTTTAACGCGCATATGGAAACTAACTGCCAAGAATTAACCTTAGAGGCTTGCCAAGATTTTTATCGAACATTATCAAAAAAATCAGCTGAGCAATATCAATTATTGGCGCAATTTTGGCAAACACCCGCTAGCTTTGTGAGTCAATTTTCTCGCGCCATTAATGTCGATGTTAATTTACAAGTAATGTCGGCACAAGCGGTCATAGAAAATTTTAATCTACAAGTAAAGCAAGCTAAAGCAGATTTGTTCGCTCATAAAGATTTTTTGTTTACTCATTTAGTTGAAGTGAAAAAAGGGGTGGAACGTCAGCAGCGCGAAATAGAATTTGAGCAATTAATAAACTTTTTAGATGATCTGGTTGATGATATTCAGTTAGCCACGCAAAAAATGCCAACAGAATTTTTTAATGGTCGCCGTTTTTCTCGTTCAGCCCATAAAGCTCAATTAATTGAAATATTTGCTGGGGTTAATGCACTAAAAACTGACATTACCAAAATTATTGAAAAAATAGCTAAAGCGCAAGCTTATAGCATTGTTAATCAAGGTATTTTAATTATTAGAGAAAATGTTAAAGCGAAAAAAATACAGCAAAATATGCTCAGCTTTGATGATTTGATCACTACATTAGCACAAGCACTAACCCAATATGATTTTTCGAGTGAATTAGCTGCGCGTTTATTGGCGCAGTTTCCTGTTGCTTTGGTGGATGAGTTTCAAGATACCGACCCGCAGCAATTTGCTATTTTACAAGCGCTTTATTTTCCTCAAAATATTAATAATAATCTTGAATCTACTGGATCAGCGTTATATTTAATTGGTGATCCTAAACAGGCCATTTATGGTTTTCGTGGCGGTGATGTTTTTGCTTATTTAGCTGCACGTAAAGCGTGTCAATATCATTGGGCAATGGACACTAATTGGCGTTCGTCACCAAGTATGATTAGTGCTTATAACCGTTTATTTTGGGGAAATAAGTTAACAGAAAATACCAGGCCCGTATTTGGTTATGACATTCCTTATAGTCAAGTTAACGCTTCAGTAAAGGGACAACAACTGGCAGTTATTGACACCACATACCAAGCACTGCAATTTGTACATTTTAATGTGAGCGAATACCTAGATAAAAAAGGTGAAATGGCACAATCATTTCGACCTATAATGGCAACATGGTGCGCGGCAGAAATATCACGTTTATTAAATACAACTGATATGGCAAAAACTAAAGGCGTTATTGCTAAGGATATTGCCATATTAGTGCGTGATGGCAGCGAAGCGGCTGAGATTAAAATAGCATTAAGCCATGCAGGATTAAGTGCTGTTTATTTAAGTGAGCGAGAAAACTTATTCGCCACCGAGCAAGCAAGTCAATTACTTACCGTGCTACGCGGTATTTTATTTGTTGAGAACGAACGTTTTTTTAGTGCGGCATTAGCAAACCCTTTGCTTGCATTAACGCCTTCTGATTTTTATCAATTACAGCAAGATCAACATAGGTGGCAAGACTTAAAATTTAGTTTTGCTGACTTACGTAAGCAATGGCAACAAAAAAGCTTTATTAGTATGGCATTGGCATTATTGCATGGTTATATCAAAGTTAATGATGATGATATTCTTAACAGTAAAGATCGTATTTTAACCAATTTACTGCATTTATTTGAGGCATTGCAATCAGCAAGTCAACGTCATCAACAAGGGCAAGAGTTATTATTTTGGTTTGAACAACAAATTGAAGCAACCGATCCCGAAGGTGAAACTGAATTACGCCTTGAAAGTGATGAAGACTTGATCAAAATTGTAACTCAACATGGCTCTAAAGGTCTTGAATATCCTGTGGTATTTATTCCTTTTGCCACACGTCATAAAGATCCGCTTAAATTTGGCAATAAATCGGTAAGTTTACTTAATTACCATGACGAACAGGGCAATTTACAACTAAGTTTAGACGGTGCTAAAAGTGCCAAAGATGCCATGCGTGATGAAGCTTATGCAGAAACGATTCGTTTACTTTATGTTGCTATTACGCGTGCTAAACAGCGCTGTTATATATTAAGTGCCCCGTTTAAAGAGGCTCATAACTCACCATTAGGGCTAACCTTAAAATGGCAAGAAAATACTGATATTGCACAATTTTTACAACAATTAGCCTTAGAAAACTCAAGTAATATTGGTGTTGAATTGATCACGGAAGTCTTACCAAACAAAAACTTACTCAGCGGACACAGTATAAAAAATCAAGCATCCTACGATGAAAAAACACAATATCAACAGGCGCAATTTATCGGTAAAATTGAGCGTGATTGGTGGTTAAGTTCTTTTTCTGCACTTAAGAAAAACTTGCGTGGTTCTGGTGTGTCAGCGCCTGATCATGATAGTGAATTAACGATTAATACCAATGGTGTAGTTAATAGTCAATTATTACGCTTTCGGTTGGCTAAAGGGGCACATACAGGTAATTTATTACATAATATTTTTGAGCATTGTGACTTTACTCAGCCTAATTGGAGCGAGCATTTATCAAAACCATTGAGTCTTTATAGTGATTTAGCTGAAGAAGATAAGCCAGCATTAATTACTTGGCTTGATGATGTTTTACAAACTTCATTACTTGTTAATGATGAACAAATAAACATTAAGCAAAGCAATAAAGAAGAGAGCATTGACGAGCTGTGTTTAGCAAAATTACCATGGTCGGCAACACTGCGTGAAAGTGAATTTTATTTTCCAATGCATAAAGCGGTTGCCAGTACCTTAACACAATTACTGACTCAACACCGACAAGATAAGCGTGTACAAGAATTTGCCCAAGACATACCGCTAAATAGTGTACAATTACCTCATTATCAAAAGTTAAATGGTATGATGCATGGTTTTATTGATCTTATTTTTTATCATCAAGGTAAATATTATGTGTGCGATTATAAATCCACCCATTTAGGTGATAAATTTAGTGATTATGCTGCCATTAACTTACTCGAAGACATTGAAAAAAATCATTATGATCTACAGTATTTGATCTACTCATTAGCACTACACCGTTATTTACAACAGCGCTTGCCTAACTATGATGCTACAACCCATTTTGGTGGCGTATATTACTTATATTTGCGTGGTATGAGTGCTGACAATAATGCGACTAATATTATAAAAAACAATCAACTAAATACAAATTCAACAGGTGTTTATTATCAAGAAATTAGCGCGCAATTATTACAACAGCTCGATCAACTTTTTTTAGGTGACTTCCATGAGTGTTAATTGTTTACAGCGTCATTTATCACTAATGACTTTTAGCCAAGCGCAACAACAGTTTGCCGAGGTAGAAGCCATAGACTTTTATTTGGCTGAACAACTAGTGCAAAGTTTTATGCAAAGCCCCGACAGTTCAAAAGAGCTATTAGTTGAACAAAACGAATTATTGTTAGTGTTGTTTATGGCATTAAGTGAAAGTTTACGGCAAGGGCATAGCTGTTTGCCACTTGAAGTTATTGCAAATTCTTATTGGGGTAGGGCAAGTGATAATGACAATATAATTACTCAGCAAGGATTTTTATTTCCAGCGTTGTCATCATTAATCACCCTTGTTGAACAGTTACATTGTAGCTCATCAGAGAATAACCAACATCCCGTTGTTTTTTTCAATAATAGTCTATATTTACGCCGTTATTATTGTTTTGAACAAGAGCTTGCTCATTACATTAAACCGCGTTTAAATCACCGTTTAACGACTGATTTTAAGGCTATTCAAACCTGCCTTGCACAGGTATTCACTCAAGAAGACTTTAGTGTTAAATCGGCTAAAAATCTTGATTGGCAAATGCTTAGTGTTGCTAATGCGTTAAATAAACAATTTAGTATTATTGCTGGTGGACCAGGTACAGGTAAAACTTATACGGTAACTAAAGTTTTGGCCGCCATTATTTTACTGGCAGAGCAAACAGCTAACACTAAAATTAGTGAGCATAAAGCGCTTAATAATACACCACGCATTGCGATGGTTGCACCAACAGGTAAAGCCGCACAACGCTTATCTGAATCTATTAATGATGCAGTACAACAATTGAGCGACCACATTGCTGAACCGATACTTGCTGCTATTCCTAAACAAGCACAAACCATTCACCGTTTATTAGGTGTTATTCCGCAAAGTATTCAATTTAAACATCATCAGCAAAACAAATTAGCCATAGATGTGTTATTAATTGATGAAGTCTCTATGGTTGACTTAGCCCTAATGACTCGTATATTTCGTGCTTTACCTGAGCATTGCCAAGTTATTTTATTAGGTGATGCCGATCAATTACCATCAGTTATGGCGGGCAGCATATTAACCGAGTTAGCTCCACGCCCTCATTTAGGCTATAGCACTGAAAATGTAACTTATTTACAAGCAATAACACAGCAAACAGCGCTTAACAATAAACAGTTTAGAGCAAAAAAAAGTCACAGTGATCATTTAACCTTTTTACAAAAAAGTCGACGTTTTGATGGCCAAGGAGGAATCGGTTTATTGGCCGCTGCGGTAATCAAAGGGGATAGTGAGCTAAGCTGGCAATTATTAATGAACAACACTCGCCAAATTGAGCGAATATCAACTAACCTTAATGAAACTTTAGCGACCTTGGTAAAACAATATTATTTACCCTTATTGCAAAGTCACGATCTTGAACAAGCTTTTACTTGGTTAAATAAATTTAGAGTGCTATGTGTTACCCGACAAGGCGATACGGGTGTTGATGCCCTTAATGAAAAAATAATTCAATTATTGAGTGATCAGAGTAATGCCAGTAATGAGCATTTTTATCATGGTCAGCCAATTATGATCAAAGAAAATAATTATCAAATGTCATTATATAATGGTGATATTGGAATTATTTGGCGAGATAATAAAGGGCATTTAATGGCTTTTTTTGAAAACAATGAAAATACTGCCAATAAAGAGTTAAAGAATAACTCAAACACAGAACAACAACCAAGTGCTTATCGCAGTTTTATGTTGAGCCAATTACCACCGAATGAAACGGTTTATGCAATGACTATTCATAAAACACAGGGTTCAGAATTCGACCATGTGTTAATGATGTTGCCTGAAAAGAGCGATCACCCCTTACTTTCTCGAGAGTTACTTTATACAGGGATCACCCGTGCTAAATCACAATTAATTATTTGCAGTAAAGCTAATGTTTGGCAGCAAGGTGTTAATAAAAAAGTACAACGTTATGCTAATTTAGCCTATCGTTTATTTTTATGAGTATTACCACTGCTAAGACATAAATAACTGATATCAAACTAACTCGTTTTTAAACCAGCAAGAAGTGAACAATGAAACTAATTGAAATAAACAAATCCCGTTATCGTAAACATTTAAATATTATTATTATCGCTTTTATTGGGGTTTTTATGGTGTTTGCGCTTATATTTGGACAAGCATTAATCGCTATGTTTGGCGAGGCCGTAGTAAAAGGTGAAAGTAGTAATTTTCGTTATAATCTCGCCGGTGTTATTTTAGCGTTATTAGCCTGTATCGCAATTTTAAGCCAATTACGCGATAAAGCTTTTTTTACCGAAGTGTATTATGTGTGGCAGTTAAAACAGATAATTAATTTGATTTATCGAAAATTATCTAATATAAAAAAAGCGGCTAATAATGCTGAAAACAAACATTACCTTAGTGCTCTCACGGTTCTATATTATTATTATAAAGCCTCTCAACAATTATATTTACTTGACGATAACACCATCACTTTATCTACTATTAATAAAGAGTTAAACAGTATAAAAGAAAAAATATCAGCATTAAATACAAAAATAAGCAGCGATGATTTTAATAAAGAAATGTTGTTATTATTTAAAACTCAACAAACAGAAGAGGGCTAACAATGATAGGTTATGTAACACTAGGTACCAATGATTTAGCGAAAGCAGTGACGTTTTATGATCAACTATTTGCGGTAATCGGAGCAGGGCGTTTTTTAGAACAAGAAACCTTTGTTGCATGGAGTAAATCTCCTGAGCAAGCAGGAATTTCAGTGACTAAACCTTATAATGGTCAAGCCGCTACTGCGGGTAATGGGACTATGGTTGCATTACAAATGGAGTCAGTTGAACAAGTGAATAAATTTTATCAAAAAGCATTAGAACTTGGCGCAACAGACGAAGGTCAACCGGGTTTTAGAGATGAAATGCCCGGTTTTTATGCCGCTTACTTTCGTGATTTAGATGGTAATAAACTTAATGCCTTTTTTATTGAACAAAAATCGCAATAATATTTTAAGTTTATTGGCTAACATAATGAAATATTAAAATTTATCGTCTACAGTTAAAATAATATCGTACGTACTTAAATTTAGGATACAACAATGGACGGATTAAAAATAGAACAATTTATGAACCATTATCCAGTTACTTTTTCTAAAGAAATGGTGATAGAAGAAGCTTCTCTTCGGTTTTTAAAAACAAAGCAAATAGGTGGCCCAGTAATTGATAGACAAGACAAACTTATTGGTTTTTTGTCTGAAAGTGATGTTTTAGAGACTATGTTATCGTCTATTTATTATAATGAGCATACTAAATCTGTTGCTGATATTATGCGAGAAGACGTATTGTCAGTAAAGCCTTATGGTAGCATTGTCGAACTTGCACAAATGATGATACAAGCGAATAAGCCCAAAGTATATCCAGTGATAGACGACGATGGTAATTTACTTGGCACAATTTGTCGTAATGACGTATTAAAAGCAATAGATCAATATATGCGTAGTAAATTCAAAAAATCACCATATAAACAAATTTAATACTTTATTTTACCCTTTACGCTGTAATTATTTTTACAGTGATTGCAGCGTTATTTTTAATTCTATATGATGCATTTTCCTTGGCACAATATGATCTCATGATCCATGAATTGGCAAAAATTTTCCCTGCAAAGTAAAAGCTTATTAACACTTGCTTACCCTATTTTAATTGCACAATTAATTCAAAACTTAATGGGCTTTGCCGATACGGTTATGGCTGGGCGAGTCAGTGCTACGGATATGGCTGCTGTTGCGGTAGCAAGTAGCGTTTGGTTACCACTTATTTTAACCATTTATGGCTTAATTATGGCCTTATCATCTATTGTTTCCCAATTAGCTGGCAGTAACCAATATAATAAAATAGCCAATTCAACTTATCAAACCGCTTGGATCGCCCTAAGTCTAGGCATATCACTTATTGCATTATATTATTTCATAACCCCATTAATTTTAGATCAAATACATATAGAACCGATATTAAAACGACTCATGTTTGATTATCTTGGCTTTATTGTTTGGGGAGCGCCAGGTTTTTGTTTATATTTAGTCTTACGCAATTACTGTGAAGGTATGTCAATAACTCGACCTACCATGATCGTAAGTATTATTGGTTTATTAATAAACATTCCCGCTAATTACATTTTTATTTATGGTGAATTTGGTATGCCCGCATTAGGTGGAGCAGGTTGTGGTGTTGCCACAGCTATGGTGTATTGGGTAATGTTTATTAGTATGGCTGTCTACACCATTATTGCTAAAAAATTACAACAAAGCTCCTTGTATAAACATTTTTATTGGCCAGAATATAACGAAATAAAATCTATTTTATCTTTAGGTATTCCCATTGCTTTATCCTTATTATTTGAAGTTAGTCTATTTGCTGCGGTTGCTATTCTATTAACGCCTTTTGGCTCACAAATAGTGGCAAGCCATCAAATAGCAATAAACTTTTCTGGGTTAGTGTTTATGATCCCTTTAAGCATTGGTATGGCAGTTACCATCAAAGTAGGCTTTGCCGTTGGCAATAAACAGTATCAACAAGCTAAAGAATTATGCTTTAGTTCTATTGCAATAGGATTAGTCTTAGCCATTTTTACTGCCGCCTTTACTTTAACTTTTCGTGAGCAAATAGCCGAAATATATACTAAAGATCCTAAGGTGATTCATTTAGCCGCCAGTTTGATGTTTTTAGCCGTATGGTATCAATTTTCAGACACTATTCAGGTAATATCGGCTGGCGCTTTACGTGGTTATAAGGATACGAAAGCTATTTTATATATTACCTTTATCTCTTATTGGGTGGTTGGCTTAAGTGTTGGGGTGCTTTTAGGGATCACCGATTATATCGTTCCTAAAACGGGACCATATGGGTTTTGGATTGGTTTTATTTCAGGCTTAACCACTGCCGCATTATTGTTGGGGTGGCGTTTATATGTGATCCAGCAGCGTTTTGTAAAAAGTGATGATGTTAAATAAGTAAATGTCTTAGGTTGAATATATTTATAGCAAAGTGTTGATTAAGTAAACAAACAAGCCAAAATAGTAATAAATTAAACAAAAACAGTTGCAACAACCAAAACAGAAAGCTAACATAACGCCCCGTTGGAGCATTCAGCTAACCAACGATGATTTTTATTTATAAATTTTTTCTGCTTCTGCTGAAATTTATTAATAACATTATACGCCCGTAGCTCAGTTGGTTAGAGCGCATCCTTGACATGGATGAGGTCGGTGATTCGAGTTCACTCGGGCGTACCATTTTTACCTTTAAATTATATTATTATAATTTCACTCTTAATTTATTTTTAACCCCTCTTATACAAACCAAAATATTTATGCGGATTGGTATTACTCTTATAAAAAGGAATATATAAATGTTGAAGTCTCTAATCTTTGTCGTACTTTTAAGTTTAATTTTTACAGAACAAGCATATAGCAAAAATATTACAGCCAATGAATTAAAAAGTTATGAAGCTCAAGCAAAATATGACGACAAAATAGCGATGCAGTTAGCCTTTGCTTATTTTCGTGGTTCTCAAGGTGTTCCTAAAGATAGAAATAAAGCTGAACAATGGTTTAAAAAATTGGCAAATGACGAGCGCAGTTCACATCGACAAGAGGCGGCTTATTTACTTGCAACACTTTATATGGGAGTTGAAAACCATGAAGTAGATAAAAAACAAGCTGAAAAATATTTTAAAATAGCGTCAATCTATGTAAAAAAGGGCAAATACAATGATGCCCCTTATCGTGCAGCTATGCTTACTAAAGATGATAAAGAGTATTTATTGTTGCTACAGCAATCTGCCAATGCTGATTATTTACCCGCGATAATAGAGCTGGTTAATGCCTATATGCAGCATAAACGAGTAAAAGCAAATGATAATGCTTTAGTGCGTTGGTTGAGAGTTGCCGCTAACAAAGATCATGTTGAAGCACAGACTATGCTGGGTGACTTATATTTTACAGGTAATAAAGTTTATCAAGATTATGAACGCGCGTATTATTATTTAGTTAGAGCAGCGGAGCATAATAATGCAGAAGCACAAGCAAAATTAGGATTAATATACAAATTAGCTTTAGGCACTAAAACGAATATTAAAAAAGCCGAGCTTTGGTTTAAGCGCAGTTATCAAGGTCATAATATTATTGCAGGAGAAAATCTAGCTAGTTTATATGTACAAAGTAAAGATAAAACAAAACAAAGCCAAGGTGTTGCTCTATTAAAAAAATTAGCAGAATCAGGATCTAAATCATCCGCACAATTATTAATTTCAATCTACCAAAAGGGTAAGTTAGTTACAAAAGACAAAAAACAACTAGCGCATTGGCAATATTTATTTGAGCAGAATAAAGCAAAAGAAGCGTACCTTATTGGAGCCAATAAAAATAAAACTGGTGAGGATAAAGTTTATAAATCATCTTCTGCTGCGATAAATTTAGAAAGCAAAGGGCAGATTTATTTTGAAAAACAAGACTATGTGCAAGCAATTAAATATTTAAAACAAGCGGCATTACTTAATTTGCCATCTGCTCAATTAAATTTGGCTTTAACCTTAATCAAGCAGGGGCAAAAATTAAAAGATATTAATTATATAATAACGGCTTATGCATGGGCAAAAATAGCAAAAGATAATGCCCAACCCCATGCGCAAATGTTATTAGATAACATAGAAAATGCTTTTGAAGCCAAAATAATTGAACAAGCCTTACGACAATACAAAGCACTAAAAAAAGAAATTAAAAAGTAGGTTTACATTATAAAAATAAACCTTAATACTTGAATTTAACATTAACAGACTCAATATGTATAATATATTTTATAAAAGGTCAGAATTATGAAAAAAAAACATCATCATCAACAACACGAACATAGTGTTCAATCACAAAAAACAATAAAACACCGCCCTTTAAGTCATTATGTTAAATTATTTTTTGTTTACTTAATTGCGGCTATTGCACTGATGAGTTGGATAAACATTACAACGTATGAAGATTTTAATCCTTTTTGGTTAACTGTTTTATCTTTTTCTAGTGCATTATTAGCAACATTAGCACATTGGTTTTATGGTAGACATAATCGAGTTGACGATTTTGCTGAAAATGAATTATAAATAACAACAAGAGGTAAATTATGATGGAATTTATGAAAAAAATGATGGATTGGGCTTTAGAAAAAGAAGATGATTTAGCTAAAAATTGTGGTGTAAAACCAGAAGATATAGATAAGCAAATTAAAATTATGGAAGAAAAAAGAGAACAGCTTAAACTAAAGTTTGAAGAGAACGATGCTGAATTTAAACATATACTTAGTCGGCTAAATACGATAAAAGCTGATGCAAGCCAATGTACAATGAAATAATATGAAAAATATAATAGAAGCTATCATTTTTGGTTTTAGTGAGATACTAAACTATAAAGTTATCAAAAAAGCATTAATTATAGGTGCTAGTGCGGTAATCCTATGGAGTATTATTGGTTATTTTATGTGGGATACGTTGCTTTCTTTTAGTAATTACTTCCTAGATTTAATACCTTTTTCTATGCTTCGTGACGACGGTGTATGGATGTTGTCTGTATTTTTATGGGCTTTTATTGTACTCGTTACTTTTGCTTTAATCTTGGTTTTTTTTGGTAGTATTATTTTAGAAAAAGTATCAAAAGAAAAATATGAAGAAGTTTCTATTTTTATCATACTCATAAGTTCAATCGCTTGGGGAATAGTATGGTTTGTTAACAGTCAATATATTCAGCAGCAATTAAGTCAACTATTAACCCTTTTACCCTTTAAAACTATTGAAGGTGGCATAGGCTATTTACTCGCTTTTTATTTTATCTATACAGGCATAATCATTACATTGCTTTTTGTAACGAGTATGTTTAGTGCGTCTATTTTAGAAGGGATAAAAAATAAAGAATTTCGTTATGATTTATTACTCGATGAAGATGAGGTTAAAACAACTCAACGGCGAGTAAAAGATATCATTATGTATGTAATACTCTCTATTATTGCATTTCCTTTAATGTTTATACCTATTGTTAATATTATTCTTCAGCTTGCTTTATGGGTTTGGTTAATTAAAGATACCTTTGTAAGAGACAATGCGGTATTAGTTATTCCTTTAAACGAAAGAAAACAACTTTTTTCAGAGTATAAAGTAGGTTTTTTAGTATTAGCTACCGTGACGGCAATGTTTAATTTCATTCCTGTTTTTAATATATTAGGACCATTTTTTGGTGAGTTATCTATGTTTTATTATTTAAGGCAAATAAATCGTTAAATAATAAAATTTACGTTTATCGTGATCTTATCTCTTTGATCACGATAAGCTCGCTTTTAAAATCCATTTTATTTTTATCACCCTTAAGTCTATTCTCTTATTTCTCATGATATACTCACTACCTTGTAGAATTTTACTCATTAACTTATCACCATGCTACCTCGTTTAGATGATCAAGAATTAGTTACGCCGTTATACCAAAACTTCGCGCAAAAATTATACCAACAACGCTTTACTGGCGACATAAATAGGCAATACAGCGCACGTTTAGCTGTTGCAACCGATAACAGTGTTTATCAGCGATTACCGCAATTAGTATTACATCCGCGCAGTAAGCAAGACATTCAACTGATCACTAAACTCAGCAATGAAGTACAATTTAATGACATTAAATTTAGTGCGCGTGGTGGCGGTACGGGTACCAATGGTCAAAGTTTAACGCCAGGTATCGTGGTTGATTTATCTAAATACATGAATCGTATTTTAGAAATAAATCTAGAAGAAAATTGGGTTAGAGTAGAAGCTGGTGTTGTAAAAGATCAACTTAATGATTATTTACGGCCGTATGGTTTTTTCTTTTCACCAGACTTATCCACCAGCAATCGCGCCACATTAGGTGGAATGATCAATACCGATGCTTCAGGACAAGGCTCTTTAGTCTATGGAAAAACCTCTGATCATGTTTTAGCGCTGACATCAGTACTTGCAAATGGTGATCTATTAAATACGCAAGCCATGAGTATGGATGCGGCAAAAGAATTAGCAGAGCAAGAAAATAGTTATGGGCAAATAGTTAAACAAGTATTGGCAAGTTGCTTGGATAAACGTGAACTAATTCTTGACAAATTCCCCCGCTTAAACCGTTTTTTAACGGGATACGATTTAGAGCACGTTTTTAACGATGATTTAACGCAGTTTAACTTATCGCGCTTAATCACTGGCTCAGAAGGATCGCTAGCCTTTGTTTGTGAAGCAACACTTAATTTAACCCCAATAGCGAAAGCAAAAACCTTAATTAATATTAAATATAATAGTTTTGACTCAGCTTTACGTCATTCTCCAGCCTTAGTACAGGCAAAAGCCACCTCAGTAGAAACCATTGATTCGAAAGTATTAAATCTTGCCCGTGAAGACATTATTTGGCATTCGGTGAGCGACTTACTGACTGATATTACCGATAAAACCATGGATGGCATTAACATGGTTGAATATAACGGTGAAAGCATTGACGCCTTAGCTGAACAAGTTAAGCAATTAACGCAACAACTTGATGACGATATCGCCCAAGAAAAGCATGGCGTTATTGGCTATCAAGTCACTTCAGACTTAGCCAGTATTGGTCGCTTATATGCCATGCGTAAAAAAGCGGTCGGCTTACTGGGCAATGTTGAAGGTAATAAAAAACCACTCGCCTTTGTTGAAGATACTGCGGTTCCACCAGAACATTTAGCTGACTATATCTGCGAATTTCGGCGTTTACTCGACAGTTATCATTTAGATTATGGTATGTTTGGCCATGTTGATGCAGGAGTTTTACACGTACGACCTGCGCTTGATATGTGTGATATTGAGCAAGAAAAAATATTAAGACAAGTCTCAGATAACGTGGTGGCATTAACCGCAAAATATGGTGGTTTAATGTGGGGCGAGCATGGTAAAGGCTATCGTAGTGAATACAGTCCAGAATTTTTTGGTGAAGTATTATTTACTGAACTGCGCAAAATAAAAACGGTTTTTGATCCACTTAACAAAATGAATCCAGGTAAAATTTGCACACCATTAGTGTTAAATGAGCAGGGCGAAGACAGTCAAACTGAAAAATTAGTGTCGGTTGATGACACCAAACGTGGCTTTTATGATCGACAAATCCCCGTAAAAGTTAAAGACTCCTTTACCGCAGCACTTAACTGTAACGGTAATGGTTTATGCTTTAATTATGACGTGGATAGCCCAATGTGTCCCTCTAGCAAGGTTACGCGTGACCGACGACATTCACCCAAAGGCAGAGCTGGCTTGATGCGCGAATGGTTACGCTTATTAGAACAACGCGGTGTCGATGTTTTAGCCTTAGAAGAAAAAGTTAGCCATTGGTCAATAAAACGCTTACTAGATAAAGTTAAAAACAGCTTAAGTGATAGTAATAAAGAAGATTTTTCGCATGAAGTAATGGACGCAATGGCAGGTTGTTTAGCGTGTAAAGCCTGCGCAAGTCAATGCCCAATAAAAGTCGATGTTCCTGATTTTAGAGCGCGTTTTATTAATTTATATTATTCACGCTACAACCGTCCGCTAAAAGATCATTTAGTCGCTCATGTAGAAACACTCGCGCCTATGATGGCGATAACGCCAAACTTAACCAATGCCGTATTAAAAACAGGGTTTTATAAAAGCTTTGCTAAAAAAGTATTGGGTTATGTTGATACGCCGTTATTATCAATACCCACGTTAAAGCAACAGGTTAATCAGCAAATTAAGCAACAAAATTATACTGAATTTAATTTAGCAAGATTACAAATGTTGAGTGATGAACAGCGTCAGCAATGTGTGTTAATTGTTCAAGACCCTTTTACGAGCTATTATGACGCAAATTCAGTCAGCAGTTTAATGGGGTTAGCAAAAGTGTTAGGTTTTAAACCGATATTAGTGCCGTTTAAACCCAATGGCAAAGCACAGCACGTAAAAGGCTTTTTAGCTAAATTTGCCAAAACAGCGCAATCAACTGCGGATTTTTTAAATAAGTTGGCGCAATTAAATATCCCTATGTTAGGCGTTGATGCTTCATTAGTGTTGTGTTATCGCGACGAATATAAACAAATATTAGCCGAAAAGCGGGGTGATTTTAGCGTGTTATTAGCCCATGAATGGTTACTTACTGTATTACCACAATTATCAATTAAAGCTAAACAAAAACAAGAAGTTAACTATAAATTATTTGCTCATTGTACCGAGAAAACCGCGTTACCTAAAAGTGAAGATCAATGGCGAGAAATATTTGCTCATTTTGGCTTATCTCTTAACAAAGTCGCTGTAGGTTGTTGTGGTATGGCTGGAACTTATGGTCATGAAGTGGTTAACTTTGACAATTCAAAACAATTATTTGAAATGAGCTGGCAAGGTAAATTAGACAAATTACAAGCGGAACAAGTGCTGGCAACAGGGTTTTCGTGTCGTAGTCAAAGTAAACGCTTTGCTGGTGTTAAATCTAGGCATCCTGTAGAAGCCTTACTTGAAGCCTTAGTTAGTTGTTAATAAACAAAAAACGGTGAACTAATGCAGTTCACCGTTTTTTAATTAATTGTTATTTTAAGTTGCGTGCTAGCTATTTACCACCATTGGCGATAATCGCTTGAGCCATTTCATCAGCCACTAAACCAGTTGGTTTATTTTCTTTGTCAGCCGTGGTGAAAACAGTCATTAAGGTCTCATAAATTTCTTCTACCTTTTTGGTGGCTTTCTCGGCGCTGTAATCTTCTTCAAATGCTATATTAATAATGCCGCCAGCATTAATTACATAATCAGGGCAATATAAAATACCTTGTTCAAGTAAGGCTTGATCATGATGAGGTGCGGCTAATTGGTTATTGGCACAACCTGCAATTATTTTAGCTTTTAAGCGCGGTAAAGTATCGTCATTAATCGTTGCTCCTAAGGCACAGGGTGCATAAACATCAACATCTTGGTCGTATATTTCATCTAAGCTAACGACTGTTGCACCGAGTTCTTTTTCAGCTTTTGCTAAGCTTTCTTGATTCATATCGGTAACAATTAATTTAGCGCCTGCTTTATGTAATAATTCACAAAGACCATAACCCACACTACCTAATCCTTGCACGGCAACTTTAAAATCGGTTAAATCGTCACGATCATATTTATATTTAACCGCTGCTTTTAAACCTAAAAATGTCCCTAAAGCGGTAAAGGGTGATGGATTACCACTTTTACCTTCAGTACCGGTTACAAAAGGAGTTACGGTATTGACTATAGCAATATCACCTGTGTTAATATTTACATCTTCTGCACTTATATAACGGCCATTAACATTGTTGAGTGCCTGACCAAAGGCTTTAAATAAGGCTTCAGATTTTATCGTTTTTGCATCACCAATAATAACTGATTTACCACCACCCATAGGCAAGCCTGCCATTGCATTTTTATAAGTCATGCCTTTTGATAAGCGTAAAGCGTCGATTATCGCATCTTCATCACAAGCATAATCCCATAAACGACAGCCGCCAACTGCTGGACCTAATTTGGTGCTATGTATTGCAATAATGGCTTTTAAACCAGATTCTTTATCACTACAAAATACTACTTGTTCATGATCATCAAAATCAACTAAATCAAACAATGCCACGTTATATCTCCACATATTGAAGGTGAGTCATAGACCTTCGTTATTAGTACGAATTAGTCTAAACTCTATTGTTGTAAAATTGCCAGCACCTTAGCACTAAGCATATAGTCGAGCTAGTTAATGATAAAAATTAACTTTATAAATATTGTGCTTTTTTGTGAACTTAAAAGTACATTTTAAAAATTATAAATAAAGACTTTCGTTAAAAATTATTATTGTTAAAATACTTATAACAAAATAAACATCTTAATTTAATTAAAATAAAAAGTAGTGCCAATGACTAATAAACTTACACCAGAGCAAGCACAGCAACAACCAGAGTTAAGTGATGAACAAAGACAACAATGGGTTAGAGAGCAATATCAAGTAGCCACTAAATACCTTGCTGACAAAGGGATTGTTACGAATAGTGTAATGGTTGAAGATAGCCGCTATATAGCACCCTTAGTTTCAGTTTGGAAATTAAAATCACTTGATGGTAAATGGTTTTGGGTTATTTGTGGTGATTTACCGAGCGATCACATTAATATTGAAGCCGCTAAAAGTGCGCAAGAAGCCATAAGACATTTTTCGATGACTTGGCAATTAAAAGCTGAAAACATTAATCGTAATAGTACGTCAAATGAACAACAAAAAACTTTTGCTCAATTATTAACCACTAGAGCCGGAAGTTTATACGACATCTCTAACGATAAACAATTATGGGCGAATAGCTAAGAGTATACTTTTATTTTAACGATATAAATTTGACTATATAGTCAAATTTATTTCATAAATAATTATCAGCGGTTATAATAACTTATTGTGTGACCGCTTATATTTTAGGAATATCTGATGACTAAACATTTTATTACTGCTCAAGAATTACTTGAAGACTCTTTTCGTGTTGCTGCCAAAGTTTATGAAGATGGTTTTCGACCAGACTTTATTATTGGTATTTGGCGAGGCGGTGCTCCTATTGGTATTGCGGTACAAGAGTATTTTGATTTTAAAGAAGTAAAAACAGATCATATCGCCGTAAGAACGTCTTCTTATTACGGTATTAATCAACAAAGTAAAGAAATTACAGTACATGGCTTACACTATATTATTGAAAATGCTAACGCCGATGATAAATTATTAATTGTTGATGATGTTTTTGATTCTGGTCGTAGTATTGAAGCATTAATAACACAAATAAAAAAACAAACACGTTTAAATATGCCTACAGATGTACGTATTGCTTGTCCTTGGTATAAACCACAAAATTCAAAAGTTGATATAGTGCCTGATTATTATGTGCATGAATCTGATGAATGGCTGGTATTTCCACACGAGCTTTCAGGTTTAAGTAATGAAGAAATTAAATCAGGGAAAAAAGATTTAGCCAATATTTTAGATATCTTAACTTAATTACTCAAGTTTCGGAGTTCACTTTTAGCCAATAAAAGTGAACGTTTCCTCATTCTAACCTTTCTTGCCGTAAGGTAAAACTATCCATTTGCATGACTTGTGTAAAAAAATCAATCACTGTTTGTTCTATTTTATCTAACACGTCAGCTATATC
>WGGB01000204.1 GCA_015491935.1 Alteromonadaceae bacterium | reverse complement strand
TTTGATCGCGCAAAACATTATCAGCAGTTTTTTTGTTATTAATCGCGCGGAAAAATGGTCGCCAAATAATAAATAGCATCAATAATAAAAGGGCAACAATAAGAATTAATAAAGTGATCATTAGTGATTATTTTCTTTTTCGTTAGATGAATGAGTAGAAGCATTAGGGGTTGTATTGAGTAACTGTTTTAGTTTTTCTTGCTGTTCATTTGAAAGTTCAGCATTGTCTTCTTCACGGTTAGTTCGCGTTCGTAGGATCACAACAACAATTATTGCGCCAAATAATAAAATAGCGGCAGGACCAAACCATAATACATAAGTTAAACTTGATACGCGTGGGCGATATAAAACAAACTCACCGTAACGGTCAACCATGTAGTCAACAATTTCCTTATCGCTTTTACCTTGATTGAGTTGAGCGTATATTTGCTTACGTAAATCGGCAGCAATAGGCGCGTTAGAATCGGCCAAATCTTGATTTTGACACTTAGGACAACGCAACTCTTTAGTAAGCGTTTGAAAGCGCACTTTGGTAACATCATCTTTAAATTTGAATGTTTCTACTGGGCTAGCAGTCGCTGAAAAACTGAGTACCCAATAAGTCATTAATGCTATGGTAAATGCCTTCAAGTTCGTCGCATTTATCATTATGCTTTTCCTTTTTTAGCTAAGCGCTCTTGTTTAAATTCTTCTTTTAATTGGCTTAGTAGTGGTTTGAATTCTATTCGCCAAGTTTCAGGATTAATAACCCCAGCAAAACGTTTGCGAATAATACCATGATGATCAACAACAAAAGTTTCAGGAGCACCATAAACGCCCATATCTAAGCCTAAGCTGCCTTCTTCGTCAAATATTGAAAAAATATAAGGATTGCCTAATTTTTCAATCCATTGCTTTGCCATCGGACGCTCATCTTTAGAGTTAATGCCATATAAGGTAATGCCTTCTTTTTTTACAATATCAATTAAGTCGGGGAATTCGTATTTACAATAAACACACCAAGTTGCCCAAACGTTTATCAGTACAATGTCTCCGGTTAAGTCAGCTTTAGTCACGACTTTATTTTCGTCGAGTAGGGTGGTTAATTTAAAATCAGGCATAGGTTTGCCTACTAATGCTGAGGGCATTTCTTGTGGGTTTAACGATAAACCTCGATATAAGACTACGCCTAAAATAATGACTAAGACTAAAGGAATAAAACGTATTGCTTTGTTCATATTTAATTACTCATTGTTTAGCTAATGGAACTAGTTGCTGTATTCGTACTACTTAAAGTATTTTTATTTTTGGCGCTGTTTTGCTGACGGCTATTTTCTTGCTGATGGCTCTTACTACGATAGCGTTTATCAAACATGGTAAGTAACCCACCAAAGGCCATAAATAATGCGCCTAACCAAATCCAACGCACAAAGGGTTTATAATGCACGCGTACCGACCATGCGCCATCACTAAGCGGATCACCAAGAGCAATATAAACATCTCTAAATAAACCAGGATTGATAGCCGCTTCAGTCATACCCATACTTTGAACGCGATATGAACGGCGTTCTGGCTGCATTAAACCAATGTATTTATTGTTTTTATAAAGCTTCATTTGCCCTTGATCAGCACTGTAGTTAGGTCCTTCAACCTTTTTAATGCCGTCAAACTCTATTTGGTAACCTGAAATATCAACTCTATCGTGTAAAGCCATTTTAACATTAATTTCGTTTTCATAATTTGAGACTAAAGTCACACCGACAATAGTTACAGCAATACCGATATGGGCGAAAGTCATCCCCCATTGACTCAAGGTTAATTTACCATGAGTTGCTTTTTGTTGATTACGAAACTCTTTGAGTACAACTAAGGCTACCCAAGTCGCTAAAGTAATACCTATAGTTACTTTTAGGTTAAATGCACCCGCATAAAAATAGGAGAATAATAAGCCGAAAATAACACTGACAATTGAAATAATAGATAGCTGTTTGCGTAATTCTCCTTTCTTCGCTTTTTTCCAACGAATTAAAGGGCCTATACCCATAAAGACAAAGAGCAAACTCATAATAGGCACAAATACCGCATTAAAATAAGGAGGACCTACCGATATTTTCCCTAAATGTAAGGCATCAACTAATAGAGGATAAAGGGTTCCCAGTAAAACCGTTACTGCTGCGGTGACTAAAATAATATTGGCGATTAATAAGGCCGTTTCGCGCGAATACAAAGCAAAACGACTAAAGCTGGCAACATTACTGGCTTTAAAAGCAAATAAGATCAGTGAACCACCAATAGTTATGGCTAATAAATAAAGAATAAAGATACCGCGCTCAGGATCGGCGGCAAATGAATGCACTGAGGTTAATACCCCAGAGCGGACTAAAAATGTGCCTAATAAACTTAAACTAAAAGCAAAAATAGCCAGTAAAATAGTCCAATTTTTAAAGGTGCCGCGTTTTTCGGTTACCGCTAATGAATGAATAAGTGCAGTACCAACAAGCCAAGGCATAAATGAAGCATTTTCAACGGGATCCCAAAACCACCAACCGCCCCAACCTAGTTCGTAATAAGCCCACCAACTACCTAAAGCTATTCCAACGGTTAAAAATGACCACGCTGCTACTGTCCAAGGACGTGACCAACGTGCCCAAGCCGCATCCATTTTACCGGTTAATAAAGCAGCAACTGCAAAAGCAAATGCCACAGAAAAACCAACATAGCCCATATATAATAAGGGTGGATGTACAATTAAACCAACATCTTGTAGTAATGGGTTTAAATCGCGTCCTTCACTGGGCACATTAGGAAGTAATCGTTCAAAAGGATCAGACGTTAATAAGGTAAAAGCAATAAAGCCAACTGCGATAATTCCCATAATGGATAATACGCGTGTAATAAATGCCTGATCGACATTATCACTAAATTTCGCCACGGCTAAGGTCCAACAGGTTAGCGAGAAAATCCACAACAGTAATGAACCTTCATGGCCGCCCCAAATAGCACTAATTTTAAAATAATAAGGTAAATGAGTATTGGAATGGCTGGCTACATATAATACTGAAAAATCATCGGTTACAAAGCTATAACCTAAAATAGTGATACTAATGGCAGTAAAAGCGAATAAAGCAAAAGCAAAGGGTTTAGCATAAGCAGCAAGTTTAGGCTGATTAGTATATAAGCCAAACATTGGAATAACGGCTAAACAAATAGCAAAGGCTAAGGCAATAATTAAGGCGAAATGGCCTAGCTCAGGGATCATTAACTACTCCAGTTTATATTACTGTAAGATGAACATATTTTTATAATTTTGCAATTCTAGCATTATATTTAAGTGATAATCATTAGGCTTTGCTAATATCAGCAATAAAAAAAACGTAACAAAGTTTATCCTACGATTTTTATGCTGCTAATAATATGGTAATCTGCGGTAAATTAGTAAAATATAAATCAAATCATAAAAGTATTTTATTCATTATGATTTATTTTTGATAGTCTTTACAATAATTAAGTAACGATTGTTGTAGTAACTCATATTTAAGTGATCACCTTGTCTGAAAAAACGTCTTTACTCTGTGCTAAAAACCTGACTTGTATTCGGGAAGACAGAATTTTGTTTGAACAATTAAATTTGCAAATAAATGCAGGTGACATTGTACAAATAGAAGGGCCTAATGGCGCAGGTAAAACGAGTTTGTTACGTATTTTAACTGGGTTATCACAACCTTATGACGGCGAGGTGTTTTTTAGCACGACTACACAAGAGCAAGTGCGCACATTAAAGATTAGCGATGACAGTGAATTATTCCATCAAAATTTATTGTATTTAGGACACTTAGCTGGCGTTAAAGGTGAAATGACTGCAACCGAAAACTTAAGCTTTAATTTGGCTTTACATGGTTTAAGTACCGATAGCGTTGATGAAAATTTAAGTGCAGTGAATTTATTAGGTTTTGAAGACAGTTTAGCGTCTCATTTAAGTGCAGGGCAACATCGTCGTATTGCCTTAGCGCGACTTTTTTCTTCAGCAGAATTAGCTCACAAGGCTAAAATTTGGATTTTAGATGAGCCTTTTACCGCCATAGATAAACAAGGCGTTGCCAATTTAGAAAAATTGTTTTTACAACACGCTGAACAAGGTGGTTGCGTTATTTTAACCACGCATCAAGATTTAACTATTGCTAAAGAAAAGTTGAAAAAAATTACTTTAGCGTATCGTTTTTATTAAGCTAGCAGGAAATAAATTAAATGAATCAAGCTAGTGAAAATTCAATTGCACAAAACTCGCCGCGAGATATGAATAAAACAACTAATAAGCTTTCCTATCGAGGAGCTTTTAACTTAATGGTTAAACGCGATTTAACTATAGCCTTGCGCCATAAAGACGATATTTTAAATCCGCTGCTATTTTTTGTTATTGTAGTTACATTATTTCCATTAGGTATTGGCCCTGAAGCAAGTACATTAAGTCGTATTGCTCCGGGTATTATTTGGGTGGCGGCATTATTATCAACATTACTGTCTTTAGATCGTTTATTTAAAGCGGATCACAATGATGGTTCGTTAGAACAAATGTTATTAAGCCCGCATCCTGTATTTATATTAGTCTTAGCAAAAATTACGGCTCATTGGTTAATTACTGGCTTGCCGTTAATTATTGTTGCGCCTTTGTTGGCCGTATTACTGCATTTTAATGAACAAAGTTACAGTGCTTTAATGTTAACTTTATTATTAGGTACGCCAGTATTAAGTTTACTCGGCGCTATTGGCGTTGCTTTAACTGTGGGGATAAAAAAAGGAGGCGTGTTACTCAGTTTGTTAGTATTGCCGCTTTATATTCCCGTTTTAATTTTTGCTACTAGTGCGATAGATACGGCTGCATTGGGTTTACCCTATGGTGGACAACTTGCTATAATTGCCGCACTATTTTTGGGTTCTTTAACACTTGCACCTTTTGCTGTTGGTGCTGCATTAAAAGTGAGTACAAACTAAAATGTTTAAATGGTTACATCCTTATGCAAACCCTGAAGTTTCTTATAATTTTTGTGGCAAATTGCAACCTTGGCTATTTCGCTTAAGTGCGTTGTTTTTAACGATTGGCTTAGTGTGGGCTTTATTGTATGCGCCAGCCGATTATCAACAAGGTGATAGTTTTAGGATCTTTTATATTCATGTACCTGCAGCAATTTTAGCTATGGGTATTTATTTTGCTATGGCGATTGCGGCACTTTCTAGCTTAGTTTGGCAATTAAAACTAGCAGATGCTTCGGCTGCGGCTATGGCACCTATTGGTGCGGTTTTTACGGCTATTGCCTTAATTACAGGTGCCGCATGGGGTAAACCTATGTGGGGAACATGGTGGATTTGGGATGCTCGCTTAACCTCTGAACTGATTTTGTTATTTTTATATTTAGGGGTTATCGCGCTGCATAATGCTTTTGAAGATAAAAATCTTGCAGGTAAAGCCGCAGGAATTTTATCACTCGTGGGTGTTATTAATTTACCCATTATCCATTATTCAGTTGAATGGTGGAATACGCTGCATCAAGGTGCCACGGTAAGTAAACTTGGCGCACCATCAATGTCAGCTTCAATGTATTGGCCATTTTTAATGTGTTTATTGGGCTTTTCATTTTTAATTGCCGCATTAATTTGTTTACGTTTTCGTACCGAAGTACTTGCGCGCAATAGTATGCGACCATGGGTTAGAGAGTTAGCAATGAATAGTACAGAACAAAAGGTATGTCATTCATCATCATGTCATACTCATAGCCAAAATTAGGGAGCCAATAATGCAATTTAATAGCTTTGCTGAATTTATCAATATGGGCGGTTATGCTTTTTATGTTTGGCTTTCGTATGGTGTTTCTGCGGCGTTGATCATTTATTTATTATTTGCCAGTATTCGTCGAAATAAAACAGTATTAGAGCAAATAGCCATGCGGCAAAAACGTGAGCAAAGACTTCGTCAAGCAGCAGAAAAAAACATGAAAAAACAGGGCTTAAGCGAACCACAAATCAATGATGAAATGATTGAGGCAGCTGTACAGCACAGCACTCAGGCAAGTAAATAAATTAGATAAACAAATCAGTTTTTATTAGAAGGTAAATACCGTTATGAATCCCCGTCGTAAAAAGCGTTTAGTCATTGTTAGCTCTGTTTTAATTGGTTTAGGTGCTGTTGCGGGCTTAGTGTTGTATGCATTAAGTCAAAATATTGATTTGTACTATACACCCACTGAAATTGTACAAGGCAAAAAAGATACCGGTATGAAACCAGCTTTAGGGCAACGTATTCGGGTTGGCGGTATGGTGGTGGCAGGCTCAGTAAAACGCGATCCTAATAGTTTAAAAGTCAGCTTTGATTTGGTCGATGTTGGTCCTAAAATCACGGTACAATATGATGGACTTTTACCTGATTTATTTCGCGAAGGTCAGGGTATAGTTACCAATGGTGTATTAGTAAAACCAACACTACTTGAAGCAAGTGAAGTGTTAGCCAAGCATGATGAAAATTATATGCCGAAAGAAATTGCTGAATCGCTAGGTAAAGATTACGAGAAAAAAGTTGAGAAAAAAGCCGCGGGAAAATAGTTTATTTTACGTTGTGCTTGTCTCGATCTGCTACAAAAATAGTGAGTTAGTATAACTCGCTATTTTTCGTTAACCGCCAGTAATAATTTTTCTCGCAACCATTTATTGGCGGGATCTTGTTCGGCATTTTTATGCCAATATAAATGAATATCAATAGCTGGTAATTTTACGGGTAGTGGGTAAATAGCGATAGGCAATATTTTGCTAAATAATCTCGCTGCACTTTGCGGTATGGTGAGTAACATTTGGCTATTAGCAACAATTTGACTAGCTGAAAACAAATGCTGGCAGCGCAAACTTACCTCGCGTTGTATGCCTAACCGTCCTAATTCAAAATCTTCAATACTCGACCCTTGCGCACGTGATGACACCAACAAATGCTTTTGGCTCAAATAAGTGGGCAAACTTAATTTATGTTTTATGCTTTGGTGATTTTTACTGGTGATCACCACTAATTTATCTTGCTCTAAAGCACAATGACAAATGTCTGGGTTGGGGGGTAATAAAACATCAACGGCTAAATCAATCTCACCGTTAGTTAATTTTTTATACAAATCATGACGAACAGTACGGACGCTGGTAAGTTTTACTTGTGGTGCTGCTTGCAGAATTAACTGGGTTAATTTAGGAAAATAAGAGGATTCGACTGTGCTATGGAAAGCGATTTTAAAATGCCTACTGGTTGTATTTTCATCAAATATTTGTGCTTTGCTTAAACTAATATGTAATTGTTGTAAGGCGGCCTGAACATCATCAATGACATTATTAGCAACGGCGGTAGGACACATTTGATCGCCTTGACGAACAAATAACTTATCGTTGAAGTGAGTACGTAATTTAGCTAATGAATGGCTTACCGCGGGTTGAGATAAATTTAAGCTACTCGCCGCTTTAGTAATACTTTTCTCGCGATAAATAGCCTCGAATACTGTAAATAAATTCAAATCTACTTTTGTCATTGTCTGTAACCTTTTTATCCTGTTTTTATATTCGTGTTACGAATAAAGTATTATAAATATTATTCATTGGTTTAATTAACAATAAAAGCATAACATAAATATATTCTTATTATTTAATGAACAATTAGCTGGATTAAAATGCAATGACAGAGCAAATAATTGAACCTAACCTTGTAAATTCGCCGCGGGTTTTTATTACTGGTGGTGCGAGTGGTTTAGGCAAAGCAACGGCACTCAAGTTTGCTCAACAAGGTTATCGTGTTTGTATTGCTGATATTAACCAACAGCGCGGTGACGAAGTCTTAGCAGAGCTACTTGCTTATGGTAATGATGCCTTTTATCTCGATTGTGATGTCAGTAAATTTAACGCCTTAGAAGACGCAAAAAAGCAATTATTATCACGCTGGCAAGGTGTTGATATTGTAATTAACAATGCAGGTATTGGTGGCACTGTTGGTGCTATTGATGCGCTTTCTTTAGCTGCATGGGATGAGGTGCTTAATATTAATTTAATGGGTGTGGTACGTGGCTGTAAAGTATTTGCTGAGTTATTTAAACAGCAAAAATCAGGCTATTTTATTAATATTGCTTCTGCGGCTGGTTTAATTAATGCACCTAATATGAGTGCTTATAATGTTAGTAAAGCTGGCGTTATTGCGTTATCTGAAACTCTTGCTTATGAATTAAAGCCAAATAATGTTGGTGTTAGTGTTATTTGCCCTGCATTTTTTAAAACTAATTTAAGCGAATCGATTAAATCTACCCATCATTCTGACGCTGCGCAAGCTAAGGCAAAAGCAGGGCTTGAGTATTTAATGAATAATTCAGGCGTTAGTGCTCGCAATGTTGCCGAAGCTATTTTTAGTGCTTATAAAAAACAACAATTTTTAGTGATCACGCATCAACATGAACGGCGCTTATGGTTATTAAAGCGGTATTTGCCAATTAGTTTTATGCAGAAAATTATGATGAAAAAGCTTAATAAAGTGGTTCGATAATGATTAACTTAATAAGGCAAAGATAAAAAATGCCAGCAATTTATTTAATTAGGCACGGACAAGCGTCGTTTGCCAGTGACAATTATGATCAACTTTCTTGTTTAGGAAAACAACAAACCACTATATTAGGTCGATATTGGCAACATTTGCCTAATGTTAATAAAGCTTATCGTGGCGATTTATGGCGACATAAACAAAGCGCGGAACATTTTTTTAAGGGTTATGATGCAGAAAAAAATCCTAACACGCCAATAAATACAGTAGTAAAACAAGGTTTTAACGAATTTGATCATCTTGATGTGCTCGCACAATATAACGAGCAATGGCAAAGCCAACAAAACTTACAACAATTTATTACGCAACATTCAAGCGAAAGCTTACAAGCTGGCAATAAAGTATTTCAGCAAGAGTTTGCACAAGCCATAAGGCGTTGGGTTGTGGGTAAACACGATGATGAATACAAACAAACATGGCAACAATTCAAACAAGCAGGTATTAGCGCGTTACATGAATTAATCGCTGAAAATAGTGACGATGATGTTAAAAATATTATCGTTTTTACTTCTGGCGGGCCAATATCTGTCATTGTGGGTCATATTTTAGGGTTAGATGAACAACGCATTTTTGCCGTAAATCAACAATTAACTAATAGTAGCGTGACTAAATTACTTTTTAATGAAAAGCGCTTAAGTGTCGATTATATAAATAATTACAGCCACTTAGAATTGCAAAATGACAATTTAGTCACACATAGATAGCCATTGATAAAGCAGATGGCATAGTGTAGATGGCTTTATACAGATAAAAATAAGGATACATAATGAATAAAAATTTATTCGATCTTTCAGGAAAAATAGCTTTAGTCACTGGAGCAAGTCGTGGTATTGGTGCCAGTATCGCTAAATTATTAGCACAATATGGTGCTCATGTTATTGTTTCAAGTCGTAAAATAGAAGCTTGTCAACAAGTCGTTGATGACATAGTGAATGCCGGTGGAAGTGCGCAAGCAATCGCTTGTCATATTGGTGATATGGCGCAAATCGAGGCTATTTTTAGTCAGATAAATGAGCAACATGGCAAGCTTGATATTTTAGTTAATAATGCTGCCACTAATCCTTATTTTGGCCATATTTTAGATACTGACTTAAGTGCTTTTGAAAAAACGGTTGATGTAAATATTCGCGGTTACTTTTTTATGTCAATTGCGGGCGCTAAATTAATGAAAGCAAGCGGTGGTGCTATTGTTAATGTAGCCTCGGTTAATGGTGTTATTCCGGGCGATATGCAAGGTATTTATTCCATTACCAAATCGGCCGTTATGTCGATGACTAAATCTTTTGCCAAAGAGTGTGCCGAGTTCAATATTCGCGTTAATGCCTTATTGCCCGGAGCAACAGACACTAAATTTGCTGCAACGTTAGTAAAAAATCCTACTATTTTAAAACAAGCATTAGCTCATGTGCCAATGAAACGTGTTGCTGAACCTGATGAAATGGCAGGTACGGTACTGTATTTAGTGTCGGATGCGGCAAGCTATACCACAGGTACTTGTATTAATGTTGATGGTGGTTACTTGTTGGGCTGATTTTTTAGGTGAAGGTGCTAATACCAATGCTTAGGAGAAGAAAATGAATTTTGAATACAGTGAAAAAGTGCAAAAGCTATGTACCCGTATCAGTGATTTTATGAGTGAATATATTTTGCCTGTTGAACACTTAATGGCACAACAAATGGCTGAATTACAAAGGACAACATTTCCTTGGTCAACCCCGCCATTAATGACAGAGCTTAAAGCAAAAGCGAAAGCACAAGGTTTATGGAATTTGTTTTTGCCCTTAAATTATGGCGAATATAGCGCAGGACTCACCACGTTAGAGTATGCTCCTCTTGCTGAAATTATGGGGAGAGTCATTTGGGCGCCAGAAGTGTTTAATTGTGCTGCTCCTGATACTGGCAATATGGAAGTCCTTGCTAAATATGGTAATGAGCAACAAAAGCAACAGTGGCTAGAGCCATTACTTGCTGGTGACATTCGTTCAGCTTTTGCTATGACCGAACCAGACGTTGCCTCAAGCGATGCTACAAATATTGAAACCAGTATTATTCGTGATGGTGATGATTATATTATTAACGGGCGTAAGTTTTATATTAGTGGTGCTTGTCGCAAAGAATGTGAAATATTAATCGTGATGGGTAAAACCGACGCGAACAATGAAAATCGTTATATTCAACAGTCACAAATTTTAGTGCCAACTCAGACTAAGGGCGTTAATATTATTCGCCCAATGTCAGTTTTTGGTTATCAAGATGCGCCAGAAGGTCATGCTGAAATTGTTTTTGATAATGTAAGAGTACCCGCTGAAAATATTATTTTAGCCGAAGGTAAGGGCTTTGAAGTTGCACAAGGGCGTTTAGGACCTGGACGTATTCACCATTGTATGCGCTCTGTTGGTGCAGCACAGCGAGCGTTAGAGCTTATGTGTCAGCGAGTCAACCAGCGTGTTGCTTTTGGTCGACCATTAATTAAACAACAATCTATTCGCGAAGATATTGCTAAATCAGCCTGCGAAATTGAGCAAGCACGTTTATTGACTTTAAAAGCCGCACAAAAAATGGATACTCACGGTAATAAAGCCGCTAAAGACTTAATTGCCATGATCAAAATTGTTGCACCTAACATGGCATTAGCCGTAATAGACAGAGCAATACAAAGCTTTGGTGCCACAGGCGTTAGCCAAGATACCTTTTTAGCCCATATGTATGCGGCGCAACGTACTTTACGTTTAGCGGATGGCCCAGATCAAGTACACATGATGCAATTAGGACGAGACTTGGTGAAAAATTATGCCCAATAAAAAGTCAAACAATAACCTCAACATTGAAAAGCTCACCACGTATTTAGCAAAACATCTTGAGGGTGTTAAACATATTTCGCACATTGAAAAATTTGCAGGTGGGCAATCTAATCCCACGTATAAATTAACCACCAACAAGGGGGATTATGTCTTACGTAAACAACCCGATGGCAAATTGTTAAAATCGGCTCATGCGGTTGATAGAGAATACAAAGTGCTAAGTGCGCTACAAAATACTAATGTGCCTGTTGCCAAAGTTTTTCACTTTTGTGCAGATACCAGTATTGTGGGTACTTTATTTTATATTATGGAATTTTGCGAAGGTAACATTTATTGGAATGCTGCATTAAGCGAAATAAGCAGTAATGCCATACGTAGTGCCATGTATGATGAAATGAATAAAACGTTAGTTGCCTTACATAGTGTTGATATTAACGCGAGTGGTTTAAGTGACTATGGTAAATCGGGGCATTATTTTCAGCGGCAATTATCACGCTGGACAACTCAGTATCAGGCATCAATTATACAACCTATTCCCGCAATGGATAAATTAAGCTTGTGGCTAACTAATCATTTACCCGATGATGATGGTCGAATTGCGTTGGTACATGGCGACTTTCGCTTAGATAATATGATGTTTGCGCCATTAGATGAATGCTCTTTAAATAATGTAAGTAATGTTAAAATAAAAGCGCTGCTCGATTGGGAATTATCAACATTAGGGCATCCTTTTGCTGACTTAGCATATCAATGTATGCAATTACGTATGCCACAAGGTATGGGCACTATTGATGGTTTACAAGGTATTGACCGAGCAAGTTTAGGCATCCCTACAGAAGAAGAATATGTAGCACAATATTGTCAACGCATGGGGATCGCCAAAATAGATAACTGGTGCTTTTATCTGGCTTTTAGCTTTTTTCGTTTAGCGGCAATTGCTCAAGGCGTGGCAAAACGTGCTAGCCAAGGTAATGCCTCAAATAAAAATGCCCTCAAAGTAGGGGCTTTTGTTGAGCCACTCGCTAATATGGCGCTGCAAGTTATTGCTGATGAATGTTAATGATAAAACTGCAAGTTAAGGTAATCATTATGGAACATAATTTATAGGTGTTAGACATATAACTGCTTGTTTTTGTAAGACTAACCACCGAAATTAAAAAGTGAGATTAACTTACATTGATAAAATCGCCACTAGTGATGTATAATTATGATGTATGTTAATATACCACTATTTTTTTAAGGGAGAATATCCTATGCACAGAACACAAATATATTTTGAAGATGATTTGATATCTGACATCAAAAAAGCTGCACAGCAAACTAATTTATCTATGTCGGCTTATATCCGTAATGTTTTAAAAAAAGAGTTGGCTCAACAAAAAGCAGAACAAACGAAAGTGGATTTCTCAGGTTTTACAGGTATTTGGCAAGACAGAGATGTTGATCAAGAAAAACTAAGATCTAAGGCGTGGAAATGACCGTGCTTGGCAACACTGTACTAGATACGAACGTGTTGATTGAGATATTAAAGAACAATCAAAACATGATTAAACAAGTTGAGTCACTATCACCACCTTTGTTTGTTTCTGTTATTTCAGCGATGGAATTACTGTATGGCGCATTAAATAAAAGTGAGTTAAAAAAACTACAACAATTTTTATCGCTTTTTACCATCATTCAATTAGATGAAAAAATTTCTCAAAAAGCTTTTACCCTTATCGCTCAATATGCAAAAAGCCATACTCTTGATATTCCCGATGCTTTAATTGCTGCTAGTTGCTTAGAAAATAATAAAACATTATTTACCTACAACCGTAAAGATTTTCGGTTTATTCCTAAATTAACACTACTTGACAAATAGGCTTTTCTTAATATTTATGCTAGGCATTTACGCAGGCTCCAACGTCTTAAAAACTATTCAAGAACAAGGCTTTAAACAAGAGTTATTTATTAACTTTTTAGGCGCCAGTGGTGGACCGAAATGGTTTGTTTTTGTATAACTAAACAACGAAATTTTTTATGAAAATTATTATTTAAGTAGCAATCATAATTCTTGTATATTTGTAGCTTGTGAGCTACAATCTAATCATGAAATTTGAAATAAAAGAAACTGAAATTTTCAATAAGTGGAAAAGTAAAATAAAGGATAGACAGGCTTTAAAAGCGATTGCTGTTCGTTTAATTCGTGCTGCTAATGGCAACTTCGGTGACGTCGAACCTGTGGGGCTGGGAATTAGTGAAATGCGAATTTTTACGGGTAAAGGTTACAGGCTTTATTTTGCTATTCAAGGTGATACTCTTGTACTCTTACTCAATGGTGGCATTAAAAGTAATAAAAAACAGCAACAAGCCGATATTGCCTTAGCTAAACAATTAATGAGTGATTTGGAGGAATAAATAATGACAACACTTAAAGATTATAATCCTTTTGAGCATTGTGAAACACAATCTGAAATCAATGAAATATTACTAGAATGTTATCAAGATGATGACCCGCAAACTTTTATAACCGCGTTAGGTTATTTAGCAAAACATCATGGGATGACAGAAGTTGCCAAAGCATCAGGGCTTAACCGTGAAAGTTTATATAAAGCACTTAATGGTAAAACGCAACCAAGATGGGATACTATTCACCGTTTAATGAAAGTACTTAATGTAAATATGACAGTTGCCGCTTAAAAAGCTAATTTACTTTTATTTTTTCTGCCTGTGCTTTTTTGGAATTTATATTAAATAACTTATGTTAGACATTTACGCAGGCGAAAACGCCTTAAAAACTATTCAAGAACAAGGCTTTAAACAAGAGCTTTTCACTAACTTTTTAGGTGCCAGTGGTGGACCGAAATGGTTTGTTTTACTGGGTTTAGATAAATTTATTTTTGGTGAGTTTTTTAAAGGCCGCAATAAACCGTTAAATGTTATTGGTTCAAGTGCGGGGGCTTTTCGCTCTGCGTGTTTTGCGCAAAATGATCCTGTTGGTGCTATTGAACGTTTAGCTAAAAATTATAGTGAGACTGTTTATTCTCAAAAACCCGATGCGGCTGAAATCACCACTAAAGCTAAACAATTACTCGATATTATGTTTGCTGAAAATGGGGTTGATGAAGTGGTTAATAATCCTATTTTTAAAGCACACTTTATTGTTGCCAAAACTCAGGGATTAGTCAGTTTTGAGCATAAAGCGCTGCAAGGTTTGGGATTAGCGAAAAGTTTAATCTTAAATAGAATTTCACGAAAATTATTAAATTCGCAATATCAACGTTATATTTTTCAAGCGGCTGACAGTGATTTAATATTACTTGATGATAGTGATTTTACTACGATTAAAAAGCGCTTAACTCCTGAAAATACAAAAGCAGCGCTATTAGCCTCAGGTTCAATTCCTATGGTGATGCAAGGCGTTAAAGATATTGCTGGTTGTGATAAAGGCACTTATAGAGATGGCGGTATTATTGACTATCATTTTGATTTTAAAATAAAGAATGAAGGTTTAACACTTTATCCGCATTTTAGCTCGACTTTAAAAGCAGGTTGGTTTGATAAAAGTTTAGCGCGTAAGGTGAGTGTTAGCAATTATGAAAATACAGTTTTACTTTGTCCGTCAGAAAAATTTATTCAATCATTACCTTATCAAAAAATTCCTGACCGTACTGATTTTACTCATTTAGATGATGAAACAAGATTAAAATATTGGCGAACTGTTTTTACGCAAAGTGAGCAATTAGCTCATGAATTTTCTGAATTTATTAATGAGCAAAAAATAGATAAAATCCAACCTATTAAAACACTGCTTGGTTAATTTATTTATGGCTTGGTAAGTAAATCTTTATTGGTTGCTTTTATCTCATCTTTATTAGAACCTGCGCTTTCAAGGTTATCTGCTTCTTTTACCATAGTGATGCGATCACCTAGTTTATTGAGAATTTTTATTTCTCCTTCGCAAACTGCAATAATTGATTTTCCTTCTTTAAACTCTGCAGGTAATATCACCCGTCCTTGCTCATTTTGGGCAAATGTATGGGTTTCATGGAGTAATTCAAGCGAAACATCACAATAATAAATAATAGTGACTTGGCGGTGCTGTTTGTTCGTCATCTTTAACTCACATTAGTTGATAATATATTTGAGGCTAATTAAGTTATATACAAAGAGTTATAAAAAGTAAAATAATTGTTTGAAAATTAAATAAAAATAGATTCAAGCAACTTTTCTTTTTGGAGCTTTTCTCTTGGATATTTTACGTCTGGGTTTAAAAGCTATTTTAGGTAACCCTGTTAAGGTTTGTTGACTGGCTTGAGTGATCATTTGTGTTAATATTTGCGTTAGCGGTTGCATAAAATGCTGATAACTACTTTTTTTCTCACTAATATCATTAAGCTCGGCTTCCCATTGTGCGGTCATATCGGGTTTAGTTGCATTGTCAGGTAAGGCGTTTATTAATGTTTTGCCTATGTCAGTTGCTTGAATGTTTTTACCTACTCGTTGCAAAAACTGTCGTTTAAAAAGTAACTCAATAATGCCCGCACGGGTAGCCTCAGTGCCTAATCCATCATTATCTTTAAGGATTTTTTTTATATTTTTATCTTCAACAAAGCGAGCAATATTAGTCATGGCAGCCAATAAGCTTGCATCAGTAAAAGTTTTTGGTGGTTGTGTCCTTTTCGTTAATACTTCGCCATTTTCACAATATAAATGGTCTCCTTTTTTTAAAGGTGGTAGTATTTTTTCACTTAAATGCTCGGTATTCGTTGTTTGTTTTTCTTTTGTAGTTTTTACACTTTTATTATTTTTCGTTTGAAAAAGCACTTTCCAACCTTGCTGTTTTTCAGTTTTTGCGCTGGTTTTAAATAAGCCCCCTGCTATAGTGATTTCAACTTGTGTTTCATCATAAATATAAGCGGGATAAAATTGTGCTAAGTATTGTCTTACGATCAGTTGATAAATATTTTTTTCAAAAGAATTTAAGTGGCATTTTTCGACTGATTTTTCAGTGGGGATAATTGCATGGTGAGCACTTACTTTACTGTTATTCCATGCCTTGCTCTTTAATGTTTGATCTGCATTTTTCGCTTCTTGACTATATGTTTGCGTACTATTCGCTAACATAGTTAGAATTTTATTGGCTTGTTTATGTTGGTCATTGGGTAAATAACGGCAATCAGAACGTGGATAAGTAATTAATTTATGCTTTTCATATAAGCTTTGGCAAACATCGAGTACAAGCTTAGCGTTCATTGTAAAACGTTTGGCGGCATCTATTTGTAAGCTTGATAAACTATAAGGTAGAGGTGGCGCTTGCTTTTTTTGTTGTTTCTTAAGTGCCGTAACAATAGCTTGTTGATTTTTAATGCGAGTTACTACATTTTCAGCTAATTTTTTCACTAATACGCGCCCGTCACTATCCATATAGTTTTTACAGGCCTCGCTGGGTTGCCACTTTGCAGTAAAGCTTATTGGTGTCGCATTATCGTTTTTTTTAAGGTGTGCAATAACTTCATAAAAAGGTTTACTGACAAAATTTGTTATTTCATTATCACGCGCAACAACTAATCCTAATAAGGGGGTTTGTACTCGTCCAACAGACAATACGCTATTAAATCCTACTTTTTGTCCTTGTATTGTATAAGCTCGAGTTAAATTTATACCATAAAGCCAATCAGCACGAGAGCGTGCTAACGCTGATACCGATAAGGGGATAAATGCATTGTTACTTTGCATTTTGGTTAAGGCGTGTTTTACCGCAGATAAATTTAAATCATTGACTAATAAGCGCTTAATATTGTTTTTTTTAGTTTTTGTAACCTTTAGATAATCAATAACTTCATCGACTAATAATTGTCCTTCGCGGTCTGGATCGCCAGCGTGCACTATGCTATCAGCTTGTTTTACCAGTTTGCGTAATACGGTTAGCTGTTTACGAGTAGTAGCTTTTGCGGTTAATTGCCATTGCTCTGGAATGATAGGTAAGTGTTCAAATTGCCATTTTTTGTATTTATCGTCATAGTTTTCTGGTGGCGCTTGTTCAAGAATATGACCAATACACCAACTTACAACATCACCATTAGCACATTCAATATAACCTTGTTGATTTTTGTTGGCCTTACCTAAAGTACTCGCAATTGCTGCTGCAATAGCACGTCCTAAGCTAGGTTTTTCGGCAATATAAAGCTTCATGAGAAATAGTTAATTAAAAAGGTTGAAATAAATATAGCGACAAAAATACTGTTTGTCTATACAGTATTTTGTGAATGGTTAAATTATGAGGAAGTTGCCTAACCTAAATGTAGGTTAGGCATAAGTGGAGTTATACCAATCTCACAAACTAAGTGATCATTTCTACTGGTTAAAATCACCAACTACTGCGTTATTTATTTTACAATTAGAACAACTAGTTATTAAAATAAATGCCTTGTATTTGGCAATTTTTCCTGCGTATAAAGTAGGTCACTTAATTAAT
>WGGB01000203.1 GCA_015491935.1 Alteromonadaceae bacterium | reverse complement strand
GCATCGAGATCTTTTGCACCAGGATGCGAAAATAATACTTTTTTAGCGCCATTTTTTATATGCGCTAAACCATCATTTTTACTACCAAATTTACCTGTACAGTCGAGCACAATGTCAACGTTGTTTTGTTGCCAATTTAACGCACTTAATTCTGCTACATGGCTTAATTTTACCATGTCACCAGCAATAGTTATTTGACCTTGCTGATGCTCAACCGCAAAAGGAAAACGTCCATGAGTGGTATCGTATTTTAATAAATGTGCAATACCTTCAGAACTAGCTAATTCATTAATAGCAACGAGCTTAAATTCATTGGTTCGTCCAGTTTCATATAAGGCTCTAACCACATTACGTCCAATGCGGCCAAAACCATTTATAGCAATATTTATGGGCATAATTTATTTGTTGTCCAACACTGAATGTAGGTCATATTGTAGCTCATAGCTCTGTAGGTCGTAGCTTGCTGCGACTTTTGTTGTAGCAAGCTTCAACCTATAGGGGATTTATAAGCTATTTACTGTGGCAATAACATTATCGACAGTAAAGCCAAAGTACTCCATTAATACGTTTCCAGGAGCAGATTCACCAAAGGTTGTCATACCAACCACTTTACCGTTAAAGCCAACATATTTAGCCCAAAAATCAACGTGTGCCGCTTCAATGGCAACACGTTTTAATACGCTTGCTGGTAAAACAGATTCTTTATATTCAATACTTTGCGCATCAAACACATTGGTAGAAGGCATAGAAACAACACGAACTTTTTTACCTTGCTCGGTTAATGCTTTGGCAGAATCAACAGCGAGTGCAACTTCTGAACCTGTAGCAATTAAAATAACATCAGCACACCCCTCACAATCAACAAGTACATAACCACCTTTAGCAATGTTAGCCACTTGTTCATTATTACGAGCCATAGCCGGTAAACCTTGACGACTAAAAACTAGTGCTGAAGGAGCTTGCTGACTTTCTACTGCTGCTTTCCATGCAACGGCTGATTCAGTCGCATCACAAGGGCGCCATGTTATTAAATTTGGCGTAGTACGTAAGTTAGTTAATTGTTCTACAGGTTGATGGGTTGGGCCATCTTCACCTTGACCAATTGAATCATGGGTATAAACAAAAATATTTTGAATGCCCATTAATGCTGACATACGTACGGCATTGCGCGCATATTCCATAAACATCATGAAGGTAGCGCCGTAGTTGATAAAACCACCATGTAGCGAAATACCATTCATGATGCCACTCATACCAAATTCACGCACACCATAATAAATATAGTTGCCAGCAGCGTCTTCTTGAATGCCTTTTGAACCCGACCATAGCGTTAAGTTAGAACCCGCTAAATCGGCTGAACCGCCCATTAATTCGGGTAAAATAGCACCAAAGGTTTCAATCGTATTTTGCGATGCTTTACGTGATGCAATGTTATCACCCGCGTCTTGGCAAGCTTGAATATAATCATTGGCTTTAGCGGCAAAATCTTGTGGTAATTCACCTTTAACTACACGACGATCATATTCAGCGGCAAGTTCAGGATAAGCAGCTTGATAAGCGGCAAATTTTTCATGCCATGTGTCTTCTGCTAATTGACCTTTTTCTTTTTGATCCCATTGAGCATAGATATCTTCAGGGATTTCAAATGGCGCATAAGGCCAGTTTAAAAATTCGCGCGTTGCGGCGATTTCATCATCACCTAATGGTGCGCCATGACAATCGTGAGTACCTGATTTATTGGGTGAACCAAAACCAATAATGGTTTTACAACAAATTAATGTTGGTTTGTCTGTTACCGCTTTTGCTTGTTCAATGGCGTCTGTTATTGCCGCTGAATTATGACCATCAATACTTATAACATGCCAATTATATGCTTCAAAACGAGCAGGAGTGTTATCGGTAAACCAACCTTCTACTTTTCCATCAATTGAAATACCGTTGTCATCCCAAAAAGCAATTAATTTGCCTAAACCTAACGTGCCCGCTAAAGAACACGCTTCGTGCGAAATACCTTCCATTAAACAACCATCGCCTAAAAAGCAATAAGTATGGTGATCAACAATGGAGTGATCTTCACGATTAAACTGTGCGGCTAAGGTGCGTTCAGCAATCGCCATACCGACAGCATTAGAAATACCTGCACCTAATGGACCTGTAGTGGTTTCAACACCTGGTGTGTAGCCATATTCTGGATGTCCTGGTGTTTTTGAATGTAATTGACGAAAGTTTTTAATTTCCTCCATCGGTAAATCATAACCCGTTAAATGCAATAGTGAATAAATTAACATTGAGCCATGACCATTTGATAATACAAAGCGATCGCGATCAGAAAAATTAGGGTTTGTAGGGTTATGCTTTAAAAATTTACGCCATAACACTTCGGCAATATCTGCCATGCCCATAGGGGCTCCGGGATGACCTGATTTGGCTTTTTGAATAGCGTCCATTGATAACGCGCGGATAGCATTGGCTAATTTTTTTGGCATGGGCTTAAAGCTCCTGATTTATAATATGTAAAATTGAGGGTGCGAAAATTGAAGTGCAGGTATTTTCGCCTAGTACGCAGGTTACTGCAAATATAATTTATTGATGGGCGCGTATTTTATTAAATTATTTGTTATAAAAGAGTATTCATTGCTCTTTATATTATCTAAATTCAGGTATTTACCATGTCAATTGCTTTAATTATTACCGATAGAGATTTAACTACCTTATCTTCAGGACTTCAAAAACGATTGCCTAATGTTAATATTCAATGTTGGCCCAATATTACAGAGCCAGAAAAAGTCACTTTTATTGTTGCTTGGCAACCGCCTAAACAGTTAGATGAAAAGAGTATTTGGCAACAATTTCCTCATCTTAAAGCAATAAGCTCGCTCGGTGCAGGTTGTGATAGTTTATTAGGTGACACAAGCTTACCAAGCAATATTACTATTACTCGTATTGTAGATAGAGGCTTAGCAGAACAAATGGCTGAATATGTACTGGCCATTATTTTATCACTTAAACGTCGCTTATATGATTATTTTAAACAACAACAGAAACAACAATGGCAGCCACTGAGAAAAATAAAAGGTAAAAAAGTAGCGGTATTAGGTATAGGTGAAATTGGTCATAAAGTCGCTACAACACTCATTGCTTGTGGTTATGAAGTGTCAGGTTGGAGCCGTAGCCAAAAACAACATGACTTGTATGCGACTTTTTACGGTAAGCAACAATTAGCGCAAGCAGTAAAAGATGTCGACTTTGTTGTCTCTACATTACCTTTAACCCTTGAAACTCACTATTTATTAAATAATGAATTTTTTAAGTTACTTAATAATAAAACATGGTTAATAAATGTGGGTCGAGGTGAAGTGTTAAATGAAAATGATTTATTGCTTGCATTGGCTAATAATGACTTACAAGGGGCTGTTTTAGATGTATTTTCAACAGAGCCTTTAGTAAAGGGGCATCCCTTTTGGCAGCATAAAAATATTATTATCACTCCGCATATTTCAGCTATTACCGATCAAACAACGGTTATTGAGCAACTTGCCAATAATTATCAATTATTAACCGATAATAAACCTTTGAAAAATGTAGTGGATAGACAAAAGGGATATTAATAAAAGGTTAATGGGGTGGTCTTGTTGTTAATTTAACAATGTACTATTTTTGTCGTAGATGGATTATATTAAATAATTGATTTTATTCTCTAAAAATGGCTAATTATTTTATTTAAGTGATTGAATTTATATTTATAATCGTATAGATTTTGTAGTGTTTATTTTAATTGAAAGTAAATTGATTAATTCTAGCTGAGTGAGAAAGAAAATAATCAAGGTAGTATTTATTATTTAATTAAAAACTAATCTAAATAATAACATAAGCTGCCTAATGTCAATGCTGTGACAAGCTGTAAATCGGTAAAGGAAAAGGGTAGCAGGAAAAACTAATGAATAGGTCATCTTCGCGAGGCTTTAAGTTAACAACGGTTATTTTAGCCGTTATTGTATTAACTCTTTCAGCTTTGTTTAGTAATTCGAGTATTGCAGGTGACATGGATGTAAAAATAGAGGCTTCTAAATAGTCTTTTAGCAATTAAAAAATAATAAAAACAGTAAAGGTATATTGTTATTTGAAACCTCTTACGCGTTATTTACAACGTGTAAGAGGTTTTTTTATAGCTATTTTTTATTTAATTACTTGATTTTTATAAATATTAAAAAAAATAATATAAAGTGGTATGACCAGTGTGATTATTTAGTTATACTCAAAGGCAATTGTTCAAGTTATTGCTAAGCTTAATTAAATAAACATTTAATTAATTACAAGAAAGGTAAGGAATTATTCAATGCTAAGTTATAAAGCACCAGTCACTGATATTAAATTTATTTTAGAAGATGTTTTTGGTTATTACGATCATTATAAAAAAACGCCTGAATTTTCAGAAGCGACTCCTGATCTTGTTGATGCGATTATGCAAGAGTGCGCTAAATTTAGTGAAAATGAATTATTACCTTTATATCAAAGTGGTGATAAAGAAGGCTGTCGTTGGGAAAATGGTGAGGTTTTTACACCGAAAGGTTTTAAAGGCGCTTATCAACAATTTGTTGATGGTGGTTGGCCGTCACTTGCCCATGCTGAAAAATACGGTGGTCAAGGTTTACCACCGTCATTAGGTATGATCACCTCTGAAATGATGGGCACAGCTAACTGGTCATGGACCATGTACCCAGGTTTAAGCCACGGTGCAATGAATACTATTACTGCTCACGGTAGTGAAGCGCAAAAAGAATTGTATTTAACCAAGCTTATTGAAGGTACTTGGACAGGGACTATGTGTCTAACTGAACCGCAATGTGGTACTGATTTAGGGCAAGTTAAAACAAAAGCCGTGCCTAATGATGATGGTACTTATGATATTACTGGCACTAAAATTTTTATCTCAGCAGGTGAGCATGACTTAACGGATAACATTATTCATATTGTGTTAGCACGCTTACCTAATGCGCCAGCAGGAACTCGTGGTATCTCATTATTTATTGTGCCAAAAATGAAAGTAGACGAGCAGGGCAATGTTGGTGAAAGTAATAATGTTACCTGTGGCTCTATTGAAGATAAAATGGGCATAAAAGCTTCGGCTACGGCAGTATTAAACTTTGATAATGCTAAAGGGGTTTTAATTGGCCCTGAAAATAAAGGCTTAGAATGTATGTTCACCTTTATGAATACAGCACGTGTTGGTACGGCTTTACAAGGCGTTTGTGCGGCTGAATTGTCTTATCAAAATGCACTTGAGTATGCAAAAGAGCGTTTGTCTATGCGTTCTTTAACGGGTAAAAAATTCCCTGATAAAGTTGCTGATCCTATTATTGTTCACCCTGATGTACGCAAAATGCTGTTAACACAAAAAGCATTTGCCGAAGGTGGTCGTGCAATGATTTATTATTCAGCAAAAATTGTTGATGATATTGAATCGGCAAAAACTGAAGAAGAAAGAAAAAATGCAGATGATCGTTTAGGTTTTATAACACCTATTTTAAAAGCATTTTTAACTGAAACAGGGCTAGAAAGTGCTAATATTGGTGTGCAAGTGTTTGGTGGCCATGGTTTTATTAAAGAATGGGGCATGGAGCAAATTATTCGTGATGTGCGTATTTCTACTTTATATGAAGGTACAACTGGTATTCAGGCGCTTGATTTATTAGGACGTAAAGTGCTATTAACTCGTGGTAAAGCGTTAAATCAATTTACCAAAGAAATCTTTAATTTTTGTAAAGACAAAAGTATGTTGTCTAGTAACCCATTTAAACGCCAAATGAATAAATTTATCTGGCCATTAAGTAAAGCGACAGCAAATTGGCAACAATATACTATACGCCTTGGTTTAAAAGCGAAGAAAAACCGCGATGTTGTTGGTTCAGCATCCGTTGATTATTTAATGTATTCTGGTTATGTCACTATGGCTTATTTTTGGGCGAAAATGGCGCAAACTGCTTATGAAAAATTAGCAGGTGAGGTTGAAAATCGTGATTTTTATCGTGCTAAAATTAAAACGGCTGAGTTTTATTTTGATCGTCTATTACCACGTACTAAGTCGCTTGCAGCAACTATGATGGCAGATCCAAAAACATTAATGCAATTAGATCAAGAGTTACTCTCTTTTCTATAAAATATTATTTTAAGTTTATAGTTGTTTTTTATGTTAAAGCTAGTAATTTAGATTACTAGCTTTTTTATTTTCGCAATATAGTCTTGTTTGGGGCTATTTAATGTATCGAGTAAATTATTAATGTCATTAGCACATGGGAATTCTATTGTTGAATTAAAAAATAGTATTATTTTTGTTGAGCTTGAAGGAGCATTTAATGAACAAGGCGTGTCTTTGTGGATAAATGAAATTAAAGCCACAATAAATAAACTCAAAGGAGAGCGCTTCGCTATATTAATGGATCTGCGTAAAGCGTTAGGTGGAACACCCGAATCGTTTGAATTATCAAATCAGTATAATAGCTGGCTTAACGGGCAAAATATGGTTGCTAAAGCATTACTTTATGGCTCAAGTGTGTTTGAAGATATGGACACAACGTTAGTTCCGTCTAAAAAAATTCAAAATATTCAAGTTTTTGATGATAGTGAAGAAGCTAAGTTATGGTTGGAGCGAGAACTAAGTAGAGGTCATTAAAGTTTTTTGCTAACGGGATAATTTAATAAGAGCTAATAATTTAATAAGACCTAACAAAGGTAATGAGCTGTAAAATTTTAGTATGGGGGCGTTTTGAAGGGCTTTATAATTCAAGGTGACTCTATTTCCAAATAATCGTTGCTAATAGGATCATAACAATAATGACAAGCTATGCTCGTTTTCTTCTCAGTGCCTTCTTTGGTTTTTATTGTACGTTTTATATTGTGGACGCATCTGCAACGTCAACAATACAAGCAACAAGCTTAGACATCAGTAAGCCTCAAATTCATCCTATCGGTAACCATTTAATTTATATACAGACTAAAAAGAAGCTATCGCCGTTAGGTGCATACGAAAAATTAAATAAAGAAGGCATTCACTCAACGACGAGTGTGCCCAATTTTGGCATAACCTCAAAAAAAGTATGGTTGCAGCTTAGTTTTCAAAACATCACCTCTAAACCACTTTTACGTATTCTTTGGAGCGAAAGTATATGGTTAGATAAAATTGTATTTTACAAAATCAATAAAGAGCAACGCATTATCACTCCAGTTGCTACGATTGGTGATATTTTTCCCTTCAGTACAAGGCCGACTGATCACCGACAATTATCATTTAATTATTATTTTCCTCCCGGTGAAACGACTTTTTTAGTTGAGGTAACAAACAATGATCCCACCTCATTAAATTTTTGGG
>WGGB01000202.1 GCA_015491935.1 Alteromonadaceae bacterium | reverse complement strand
TTACTTTTCCTAATGCTTTGCGCTCTTTTTTACGACAAGATCCTGATATTGTTATGGTGGGTGAAATTCGAGATCTTGAAACGGCTGAAATTGCCATAAAAGCAGCACAAACAGGGCATTTGGTTTTATCAACCTTGCACACTAATTCAGCAGCAGAAACACTAACTCGTTTATTAAATATGGGAGTTGCTTCTTATAATGTAGCGAGCTCTGTTTCCATTATTATTGCCCAGCGTCTTGCGCGTCGTTTATGTATGCAGTGTCGTGAAGAAGAAGTATTACCTAAAGATGAATTATTAAGGCAAGGTTTTCCTGAAGATAAAATTGGTGAATTTACACTTTATAAAGCAATAGGATGCGAACACTGCACCGGTGGTTATAAAGGTCGCGTGGGTATTTATGAAGTGATAAAAATCAGTGAAAAAACCGCAAGTATTATTATGGAAGGTGGTAACTCCTTAGATATTGCTAAGCAATGCCAAAAAGAAGGTTACGCCAATTTACGACAGTCAGGTTTGAAAAAAGCAATGTCGGGTATGACATCGTTAGAAGAAGTCAATCGCGTTACTGGTGGTTAACATGTCAACTAAAAGTTGATACTATGTATTAACTTTAGGTTAATAGCATTTATGTTTTCTAAATTTAAACTAAGCATAACTTAAGCATAAGTACGATTATAATTTAAACAAATAATAAACAATAAATGTAAAATTTTAGGTATCGATTATGGCAATTGCTCGCGCGAAAAAAACTCCAAAACCCAAATCTCTTGATATTTTTGTGTGGCAAGGGGTAAATCGCAAAGGTAAAAAAGTGGGTGGTGAAATACCCGCCACGAATGTAATTGCCTTAAAAACACAATTACGTAAACAAGGTATTACCCCAAGTAAGGTTAAGAAAAAAGCTAAACCTTTATTCGGTATGGCGGGTGAAAAAAATATCACCCCGATGGATATTGCGGTGATCACTCGGCAAATTGCCACTATGTTAACCGCTGGTGTACCTTTAGTGCAAACCATTGAAATGATTGGTAGTGGTCATGATAATCCTAAAATGATGCGTTTACTCTCAGACATAGGTCATAAATTACAATCGGGTATTCCCTTATCTGATTGCTTGCGTGAGCATCCTCTTTATTTTGATGATCTCTATTGTGATTTAGTGAACTCTGGTGAACAATCGGGCGCACTAGAAACTATTTTTGATCGTATTGCTACCTATAAAGAAAAAGCGGAAGCGCTAAAGTCAAAAATTAAAAAAGCGATGACCTACCCTATTGCGGTGTTAGTGATTGCAGCTATTGTAACGTCTATTTTATTACTTTTTGTTGTGCCAGTTTTTCAAGAAATTTTTAACGGTTTTGGAGCTGAGTTACCGGCTTTTACCTTGATGGTGATAGGCATTTCAGATTTTATGCAAAATTATTGGTATATGATTTTAGCGGGAATTTTTATTGCTATATGGTTATTTAAACGTGCCCACCGTAATAGTCAGCATTTTAGAGATGCAACCGATCGTGCTATTTTACGCATCCCTGTTATTGGTAATATTTTAGAAAAAGCTGCGGTGGCTCGCTATGCACGTACACTTTCAACAACTTTTGCCGCAGGTGTACCCTTAATTGATGCTTTAGACTCTGCTGCGGGAGCGTCAGGTAATGCTGTTTTTCGTGATGCAATATTAGAAGTAAAATCAGAAGTGTCGTCAGGTATGCAAATGAATTTAGCGATGCGAAATTGTCAAATATTTCCTGATATGGTTATTCAAATGGTGGCGATTGGTGAAGAGTCGGGGGCGGTCGATGATATGTTAGCTAAAGTTGCTAATGTTTATGAAGCTCAAGTAGATGATGCTGTTGATGGCTTAACTGCCTTATTAGAGCCGATGATTATGGCGGTACTAGGTGTAGTAATTGGTGGCTTAATTATTGCTATGTACTTACCTATTTTCCAAATTGGTAAGATTGTTTAACAAGGCTGGCGTTTTTTAAAATTCGTCACTAATAAAATTGGTGGGCAAAGTGCCCACCCTACGATACTTGTAGGGTGGTTGCATGAGGCACGACATGCCCACACGATAAAAGACACAAATAAAAATAGGGAAATATTCATTTCTCTACATATAATAATATTAGGCTGTACTTACATTGATAGATCTATTTTCTCCTGTTATTGAACATTTTCATACTAGCACTACTTTTTTTTATAGCGTTGTGGTTGTTTTTTCATTGCTTATTGGTAGTTTTCTTAATGTGGTTATTTATCGTTTGCCTAAAATGATGGAACAAGGCTGGCGACGAGATTGTCGTGAATTTTTAGCCGATGAATTAAATAATGAGAATGAACAAAAGAATGCGACTCCAAAAGATAATCTTAATGAAGAAGTATTAACCCTTTCTAAACCCGACTCTACTTGTCCTCATTGTGGTCATAAAATTCGTTTTTATGAAAATATCCCTGTCATTAGTTGGTTATTTTTACGAGCCAAATGCAGCCAATGTAAAAAGCCCATTTCTATTCGTTATCCGTTAGTTGAAGCTTTTACCGCTTTTGTGGGCTTTTTAGTTGCTCAACATTTTGGTGTCACTATCACTACTTTTTGGGTGTTATTGTTAAGTTATGCGCTTATTTGTTTAACGCTAATTGATTATGATCATATGTTGTTGCCTGACCAAATTACTTTGCCATTTTTGTGGTTGGGTTTGCTAGTGAATGTAAATGGTTTAATTGTGCCATTAAATGAAGCGGTTATTGGTGCTGTTGTTGGTTACTTAAGTTTATATAGTGTATTTTGGCTGTTTAAGTTACTTACGGGCAAAGAAGGTATGGGCTTTGGTGATTTTAAATTACTGGCGCTTTTTGGTGCTTGGACTGGCTGGAAATTATTAGCTATTTTAATTTTAATGGCATCCGTTGTTGGTGCTGTGGTTGGTATAAGCTTAATGTTATTTAAAAATCATCAGCGTGAACAAGCTATTCCTTTTGGGCCTTATCTTGCTGTCGCTGGATGGCTAACCTTAATGTGGGGCGATAGTATTTGGGCTTGGTACTTAAATTTACTTTAGTGAATAAAACTTTTTATGTCTAAATTTGTTGTGGGTTTAACTGGAGGCATTGGTTCAGGAAAAACAACCGTTGCCAATATGTTTGCAAGCTTAGGTGTTGAGTTTGTTGATGCGGACATTGTTGCCCGTCAAGTTGTTGCTCCACAGTCGCCTGCTTTAAGGTCTATTGCTGAACACTTTGGTAGCCAATATATTCTTGATGATGGTACTTTAGATAGAGCTAAATTACGCGATAAAATTTTTACCGATGAACAAGAAAAATACTGGCTTAATAATTTATTGCATCCCCTCATACGTACAGAATTATTGCAACAGCTGCAAGCTACACAAAGTTCTTATAGTATATTAGTTGCGCCATTGCTTATTGAAAACAAACTCACTCAATATGTTAATCGCACATTAGTTGTTGATATAAGTGAACAACAACAAATTAATCGTACTATGGCGCGTGATCATAGTAGTAAAGCTCAAGTACAAAACATTATTAAGAGTCAAATTTCTCGTCAACAGCGCTTAGTGGCTGCTGATGATGTTATTGATAATAATTCATTGGATTTACTTACGGTACAAACGCAAGTTGAGCGCCTACATCAATTTTATTTGCAATGTGTATAGGTTATTATTGGCTGATTTTTATTTTTAATTTCAAATAAAAATAATAAATTTTTAAATTATTCATTAAAGAGTAGCCTTTTCAATTATCTATCGGTAGTATTAAAAGATCGGCATGAACTTTATACTAATTTGATTAAATTGGTATTACTAATTAATTGGCTTGAAATGACTACCATTTTATATGAGCATCCGCTCAATGAAACTATTCGTAATTTTCTTAAGCTAGAACAACTCTTTAAGCAAGTACATTATTGTGCAACGCAAGATATAACACTCAATCATCAAGTTTTTTTTACCGCTTTATTTACCATTGTCGATACGTTAGAGCGCAATGATATTCGTGGTGATTTGATCAAAGAATTAGAACGCCTTGAACAAAACCTTATTTTGTGGTCAAAATCTCCTGAAGTTGATAATGATACTGTTCAGCAAAATTTAGCGCTAGCTATACAGTTATTAACGCAATTAAAGCCCAATCAACAAAGCTGGTGGCAATTAAAAGAGGATAAATTTCTTGCGTGTATTAAACAACGTTTTGCTATTCAGGGCGGTAGTTGTTTATTTGATTTACCACAATTAAGCTATTGGTTAAATTTACCTAAAGAAACCACTCAAAAAGATATTCAGCATTGGTTAGCTTTATTAACCACGGTAGAAAAAAGCTTAACACTAGTACTTAAGTTTTTACGCTTACGTGCCGTTTTTGAAAATATTGTAACCGAGAGTGGTTTTTACCAAGATAGTGGTGAAGGCGTTTTATTGTTACGTATTCGGGTTAATAAAAATGAAAAATATTATCCTACTATTAGCGGTAATAAATTTCGTTATTCAATTCGTTTTATGTTGCCGTGTAAAGAAACTGGCAAAAAATATTCAAATCAAGAAACTCATTTTCAATTAGCGCGTTGTTAAGCGCTATTCATAACGTAGTGCGTCAATAGGATCTAAATTAGCCGCTTTGGCAGCAGGAATAATACCAAAAATCAATCCTACTCCTGCACTAAAGCCGAATGATAAGATCATTGCCCATAAGGGCACTTGTGCGGCAGGTAAATCAATTAAACTACTGACTAATACACCAACCCCATAACCTAACCCCAAACCAATTAAGCCACCTAACAAACATAAAAATATGGCTTCAATCAAAAATTGTAATAAAATATCGACACGGGTTGCACCTAAGGCCTTTTGAATACCAATTTCGCGGGTGCGTTCAGTCACTGATACAAGCATAATGTTCATAATACCAATGCCGCCCACTAACAATGAAATACCTACAACGCCACTTAATACCATAGTGGTAGTTGAGGTGATTTTGTCCATTTTTTCTAGCATTTGTTCGGCAGTGGTAATTTTAAAATCGTCCCCTTTATTTTTGCTTAAATTATGCTGGCGGCGAAGAATGTTTTTGATGTGTTGCTTTATTTTTTCTAATTGCTCACTATTATCAACTTGTAAGGATATGCTAATTTGTGGTGCTTCAGCACCTCCTAATAAGGCTTGAGCAGTAGAGTAAGGCAACAATATATAATTATCTTGATCAAAACCAAAAAGCTTGCCACGTTTTTCAAGTACACCGATCACCTTAAACCATTCACCACCTATCATAATGTATTTGCCAACAACATTACCTTTGATCTCTAATTTATCAATAATAGAAGGGCCAAGTACAGCAACCCGGCGGCGACTTTTGTCATCACTTACATTAAAAAAACGCCCTGTTTCTGGAAAAATACCATAGAGTGTTTGATAACTAGAGCCTGTGCCATTAACGCGCGTTACAGTAGATTCACCTTTATATTGAACTAAACCGTTTGAACCTTGTGCAGCAAGAATCGGCGTAATATGGCTAATACCTTGTACTTTATATTTTATTTCTAAAAAATCACGATAAGTTAATTTAGCATTTTTACCCTGTAAGCGCTCTTTTAATGGGGTAAATGCATTAATACTAACAACGTTAGTACCCATGCCAGCAAATTGATCTGTAATACTACTACTTAATCCCTGTACAACCGAAACGACAGCGATAACAGAAGCAACGCCAATAATAATACCTAAGGTTGTTAAAAAACTACGAAAACGATGTGCAAAAACAGATTGTGCAGCGCTGCGCGTACTTTCTATAAGCTTAAAAGTTAAACTAGACATAAGTATCCTCAGCTTTTATGGCATCACTATTGGCGGTGTCAGCAACTAAGTGACCATCTTTTAACCGTATCACGCGTTGGCAACGATCAGCAATTTCCTGCTCATGAGTAACAATAATAACGGTTTGTCCATCATTATGAAGTTTGTCGAACAAGGCCATTATTTCAGCGGTTGTACTTGAGTCTAAGTTACCTGTAGGCTCATCAGCTAATAGTATGGCTGGTTCAGTCACTAATGCTCTAGCAATAGCTACACGTTGTCGTTGTCCACCAGAGAGTTGATTAGGTAAGTGGTTTAAACGAGTTTCTAGACCGACACGAGTAAGTGCTGCTGTGGCCTTGTTTTTTCGTTCTTTTAAAGTTATGCCGCGATAAATTAAGGGTTGCATTACATTTTGTAAAGCACTCGCCCGAGGTAATAAATTAAAGCTTTGAAAAATAAATCCTATTTCTAAGTTTCGGATACGTGCTAGCGCCGTTTCATCTAAATGGGCAATATCATTATTTCGTAAATAATATTCACCCTTTGTTGGATAATCTAAACAGCCCAATATATTCATTAAAGTTGATTTTCCTGAACCAGAAGGGCCAATAATAGCTAAATAATCATTTGCTTGAATATTTAGGTTAAAATTATTAAGGGCATAAAATTCTTCACCGCCCATTTCATAACATTTGGCGATATTTTTTAATTGAATAATTGTTGTTAATTGGTCGTGCTTTTTTATTGATTTTACCCTGTTTTTGTTTTGCACAATTAAGCCTCTTTTTTTAGCGCTTTAACTGTTTGTTTGTCTTTTAGTTTGCTAAGAGTTCGTGCTGGACCAATAATGACAGTATCACCCGCTTTTATACCTGAAGTTATTTCTTGTAATCTATCATTAGAAATTCCTAAAGTGACTTGACGTTTTAGCGCTTGGTTATTAACCATGACATAAACAAAGCTATGCTCTTGCTTATTTACGGTGGTCTTCGAGTCTTTATCGTTGAGCTTACTTTTATCTTGAGATGGAGCAAAAACAATCGCTTCACTGGGAACAGCAAGTGCTTTATCTTTACTTTGAGTATAAATTTCAGCGCGACAACTCATGCCCGGACGAACAGCAACGGTATTAGCGTCATTAAGTAAAATTTTTACGGTAAAGCTTAGCCCTTGACGACCTTGAGCGCGTTTGGCTGAGGTCGCAATACTTTGTACTGTACCTTTTAGCGCTTCATCAGGAAATGCAACCGCAAAAATGTCAGCTTTTTGATTTACTCGAATATTAGCAATATCCGCTTCATCAACTTGTACTTCTATTAAAATTGATGATGGATCGGCAAGGGTGATTAAATTTGAGCCTGAAATATTCGTTGTGCCACTAATGGCAGTTTCGCCTTGTTTAATATCAACAGAGGTAGCAATGCCATCAATAGGTGAACGAAATACTGTTTTGTTTAGTCGCTCTTTGGCTTTATCTAATGCGGCTTGTGCTTGTAATAAAGACTCTTGTCGAGAGCGCAAGTCTATTTTTGCTAACTCATATTGATTTTCTATCAGCTCAAATGCGTCTTGATCTAAAATTTTTCGTTGATATAAATCACGTTTACGGTGCCACTGAGATTTTAAGTTTTCTAATTGTTTTTCTTGACGCTCAATTGCAATACGTTGCAAGCGGACAAAAGCCTGTTGTTGCTTCACATCCGCTTTAAAAGTACGAGGATCTAAGCGCATCAATACTTCGCCTTTATGGACTTTATCTCCTTCAGAGATAAGTAATTTTTGTACTTTACCAATAACTTCAGAGCGAAGTTGTACTTGTTGTTTATAGACTAAAGTACCGGAAGCTAAAATTGAGCGTTTAATGTTTTCGGGTTGAACCTGCTCTATTTTAACTTCTACTGCGTGTGATTTTCCTGTTTTTTTAAAATAGGCTAAACCAATAAGGCTAACAATTACTGCTATGATGATCAGCGTTTTTTTCATTGAACTGTACTCGTAATTTTAGAGGTAATATTATGCAATAAAAGCGAGGTATAACGCCCAGCAGCCGTAGATAACGATAAAGGGTGCTGCACTAATAAAGAGGGCTTTTTTAGTGTCTACTTTTAGCCATACTTTTAAACCAATAGTTGCGACGGCTATGGTCCAAAAATTAAATAAGTTGATACTTTCTAAAAAATTGAACCAATGGCTTGAAGGAGCAATATTGAAGAATAAACTATTTAAGCTCGTCGGTTGTATATCTTGTAATGAAACATGACCATTGTCAGCAAAAAAGACGACTAAAGCTGAAAGTAGGGCAGAGACTACCGTTGGTAATGCTACCCACCAAGTAAAGCCATACCAGTCAGTAAATTTAAAATCATTTTTTGCGCTAATTTTAGTGGCTAAATAATAATAGAGTGCAACGAATAAGTTAATAACGGTAATGCCAACAGTTGCCGCAATAATGCTGCTCCATTGCATTATGTTGTGTGACATATTATCTTGAAATGCTTTTATTTCATCATCACTTTGTCCTTTAGCTGCCATACCATCAGCCATTTGTTCAATCATCCATTTGAAGTCTACACTTTGAAAAAAATACAGTAACATTAAAAAAGTAGCACTGATCACTAATATAAAAGGTAGCCAAGACCAACCTTTTTTTTCTTTAATCGTGGTAAAAGCCGTTGTTGGTGATACGAGAGTGTCAATACAAGCTTGTATTGGATTTGCTGAAAGTTTCATTAAGGTGATCTCCATATAGAATAATGTCGTACTTTTTTATATAAAATAAAGCCATTGACATATTATGTCAATGGCTTTTGTGAAATAATTATAAATAAAAGGTAATTTTTGTTGTTGTTTCTTAACGTTTAAAAAATTGAGCGATAATATCTTTACATTCTTTACCGTTAACTAAGCGAAAAAACTCATCGGCTTCATCATTCATTACTTGTGTTATTTGTGTTTGACTTGCTTGACGAATTAATCTTCTACCTGTCATTACCGCATCTTTAGGTAATTTGGCAATACGAGTGGCACATTGTTGTGCGTTAGCAAGTAAGTCTTCAGGAGCGCAAACTTTGTTTACTAAACCATAGGTAAAGGCTTGTTCTGCAGAAAAAGTATCGCCAAGTATCATCAGTTCAAAAGCGCGATTGGCACCAATACGCAGTGGTAATAAATAGCTTGAAGCCGCTTCAGGACATAAACCAAGTTGGGTAAAGGGGAGTTTAAATTTACTATTAGTTGCCGCAAATACCATATCGCAATGTAGTAACATGGTGGTGCCTATACCAACAGCAGCACCTGCAACTGCGGCAATTAAGGGCTTGTTAAAGTCGCCTAAAATTTTAATAAACTTAAAAGCAGCAAGATCAGAATCTTCATCGGCTTGTATAAAATCTTCAAGATCATTGCCTGCGCAAAAGCAGTTTTTATCGCCTTGGATCAATATACAGCGGATATGTTCGCTAACACGAGCATAATTAAAATGCTGACAAAGTTGTTGGTACATCAAATCATTTAAGGCATTTTTTTTATCAAAGCGATTTAATGTTATGGTTAAAACACCATCTTGTTCATCTGTTAAAATTAAGTTACTCATTTTCTCTGCTTTTATTGGGAATAATTTGAAGGAGTTGATATCATTATGATGAATTTTAAAAGGATGTACAGTAGGTTAAAATTTTAATGAATATTAATAATAAAAATACCACGTCTATATTGCTGTTATTTATATCACTTTTTAGTGTTAGTTACTTTACACAAGCATTAGATGTGCCGAAGGTAAGTGTACCATCAATAATTGCATCAGACATAGAAATTCAAAAGGCTTATATTCGAGAAACTTTGCCTGGTAATGAAATTTCTTCAGCTTACATGACCATAGTGAATCATAGTGATAAAGCTGTAAAATTAGTTTCTATTAGTAGTAATATTAGCCCTCGAATCGAAATTTATGCTCATGTTATGGAAAATGGCATGATGAAAATGGAGCAACTTAACGCTATTAGTGTTAAAGCTAATGCTCAGGTTGTGTTACAGCCTTATGGTTTGCATTTAATGATATTCGCTTTAAAAAAAGGACTTAAAGCAGGACAAATGGTTGTCTTAACACTACACTTTGCTGATCAACAGGTTGTGAATGTTACTGTCCCTGTGCTGGGACTTAGTAAGCAAAAGCATCAATAGTTATTATTATGAAAAATTTTCACAGTAGGAAGACAAATGAATATTAAATTTTCAACAAAATCAGTCGCTTCAGTTATTGCAATAGTAGTTCTCGCTTTTTATTTCTTAGGTGTTTATTGGAGCTTTGAACCTGATAATATAAATATTAAAGCTATAGTTGCTGCTGATGCAAAAGCAGAAGGTGTTAGACCCGTTGTCGGTTATACAACAACTACAGCATTAATTCGAGTGACTGAAAAACTATGGGATAAACCTGGAGGTTATTTATCAAACGATGCCATGCCTCCAGGAGCGTTTTTAGATAATATCCCTGCATGGGAGTTTGGTGCATTAGAAATGGTACGTGATATGGCATTAGCGATGCGACAGGACTTTAGTCGCTCACAATCACAATCGTTAGTAAATAAAGAGCTAAAAGAAGCACAACCACGTTTTAATATTGATAATACTCGTTGGGCATTTCCGAGTGCTGAAAGCGAATATAAAAAAGGGGTACAATCACTTTATCGCTATCGTAGCGCTTTGGTTGATCCTAATAATCAAAGTGCGCAATTTTATGCACGCGCTGATAATTTACGTGCATGGTTGCAGCAGGTTGAAAAACGTTTGGGCAGTTATTCACAACGTTTAAGTGCCAGTGTTGGTCATGATCAAAGTAATACTGATTTGGCTGGCGATAGTGGAGCACAACAATCAACCGTTACTGATTCTCATGTGATGTTAAAAACAAGTTGGTGGAAAATTGATGATGAGTTTTATGAGGCGCGTGGTGCTGCATGGGCGTTATTACCTTTATTAAAAGCAATTGAAATTGATTTTGATGGTGTACTTGCCAAGAAAAATGCTAAGGTAAGCTTACAGCAAATAATTAAAGAATTAGAAGCAAGCCAACAAACTGTGTGGAGCCCCCTAATTTTAAATGGCAGTGGTTTCGGCTTTGTTGCCAATTATTCATTAGTTATGGCTAATTATATATCGCGTGCCAATGCTGGCATTATTGATTTAAATGAATTATTAAGTAAAGGATAAGTCGCTATGTGCACAACAATAAAAACAATGAGCAAACCAATAAAAAAAGCAATGACAGCTCTTGCTATAACCGCAGCGCTTTCTACCACCATGATGAATGTTGCTTATGCTGATGCTATTGGTTTGTATTTGGGCGCTCAAGTTTGGGATAGTCATGCGAAAGGTTCTTTGGGTGGAAAAAATCAACAAGTTGACTTTAATTTAGCAAACAAACAGCAAGGCAGTTTTTATGTTGCGTTAGAGCACCCCTTGCCATTTGTGCCGAACTTGAAAATTTCATCAACGCGTTTAGACACTAAAGGTGCGACGACATTGGGGAGTGATTTTACTTTTGCAGGGACTACATTTCCTGCAGATTCAAGTGCTGAAACAACCTTTAACACAAGTTATATTGATTACACTGCTTATTATGAAGTATTTGATAATGATTTACTAACCTTTGACTTTGGTTTAACCGTACGCGATATTGATGCTGAAATAAGCGTTAATGCGATGACTGCCACCACGCCTGCTGTAAGTTTAAACTCTAAATTAAGAGCTTCTGCTTATATCCCAATGTTTTATGCAGCATTTATTTTTGGTATACCATCAACTGATTTTAATGTTTTTGCTAATGGTAATTTTTTATCATTTGATGGACAAACTTTATATGATTATCAAGCGGGTATTAGTTATGAATTAGTGGATAATTTAGCGGTTGATGTTGATTTAACCTTAGGCTTTAGAGATGTTAAATTAGAACTAGATGATATTAATAATTTATATTCAAATTTAGAGTTTTCAGGGGCTTTTGCTGGTATCGTTGTGCATTTTTAACCTAGTTTTAAAAGTACTTTTGAGTTTAAAGGCGAGCTTTTGGCTGGCTTTTTTTATATTCAACCAGTGCTTATAATAAATTTTGTGCTTTAATCGCTTCTTTTACTGTTTTTACAATGGCTCTAATACACGTCATACGAGAATAATTCGCTCTGATCACCAATGAAATTAGCCTTGTTGGTTGTGGTTTTACAAATGCGGTATAAGCTATTTTGTCATGACTAAAACTATTCATTGTTGCTAGTTTAGGGAGTAAAGTAATACCTAAACCACTGGCGATCATATAACGTAAAGTTTCTAAACTGGTTGCATTAAAGTGGTTGTCTTCGTTAGCTCCAGCGGAAAAGCAATAGCCTAATGCTTGGTCACGTAAACAGTGACCGTCTTCTAAAGTTAAAATTTGTTGTTTGTCTAAATCAGTTAATTTTAATTGTTTTTTATTAGCCAAAGCATGGTTTGTTGGTGTGGCTAATAATAAAGGTTCATTAAATAAGTCATAGCGATCAAAACGACTCATTTCCTCAAGCCAAGGTAATATTAATAGGTCAAGCTTGCCATTTTCTAACTCGCTTAAGAGGGTTTGTGTTTTATTTTCGTGCAAATAAATATTGATATTAGGAAAGTCCTTATTTAATTGCGCCATAATATAAGGCAACAAGTAAGGCGCTAATGTTGGAATTAGGCCTAGATGTAAATCACCCGAAAAGGGATCAAGTAACTCTTTCGCTGTATCGTCAAATGCACGTGTGGCATTTAGTATTTTTTCGGCCTCAATAATTAAACGCTCGCC
>WGGB01000201.1 GCA_015491935.1 Alteromonadaceae bacterium | reverse complement strand
CCTGTAAGTTTTAAGATACGCTCTGTAGTGGTGGTTTTACCCGCATCAACGTGCGCGAAAATACCAATGTTTCTGTATTTAGCTAAATCTGCCATTTTGTGGTTTCTCTGTTTGTGTAAATCAATTTATAAAAATTTTGCGCGCGAGTATATCATTTTATAAATTAAACGAACACATAAATAGTAAAAATACTTTATTTTATAAAAAACTCGATCTAAAAATAATCATTGTAATTAGCTGTTTTTATTTGTACGTATTGACAATATTTAGGTTTTATTATGCGTAAATAATTTTATTAGACTATAATTATTCATTAAATTAAAAATTGTCTTTTAATCAGTAAAGGAATAATAATGCTAAGAAATATCACCATTAAAACAAGATTATATGTATTAATTTTTTTGGTTATTGTATCGGGTACCTTTTTAACTGTGTGGCAAACATTACAGTTATCAAATATCAAAACGAGTTTTGAATTATATAAGGAAGCAGTTGTTCAAGGTGAAGTAAATATTTTGCAAATTAGTCGTGATATGAATTATTGCTCACGGTTAATGCGCAGTATTATGTTAGGTGATAACTTTGAAAAAAACTACAATAAACTAACACAACGTATTAATGATATTAAACAACATTTTTCACACTTAAAATCTTCAAGTAATTTATTAAAGACAGCTGAAAAAAATCAATTGTTATCGGTGATTAGTGATTCAGAAAAAGACACTATGGCTTTTTTGAATGACGGTTTACGTCGCATGGATGATCTATCTAAAACAGAACGTTCGCAACAAATTAGAAATGAGGCGTGGGCAGACTATCACGCAACGGCAAGTCCATTGGCAAATAAAGCTAGGTCTAGCTTTAAAAAACTTATTAAAATAGAAAATAAATTTAAAATAGACATAACCAAAAGCACAGAAAAAAATATTTCACAAACAAGATTTTTTAGCTCAATATTTATGTTTGTCTCCTTGATTGTAACTGTTTTTTTTACTTTAATATTAACTCGGAGTATTTCAAAACCATTACAATATTTGAAAGAAAACATTGTATATATTGAGAAAAATTCAGACATTCATAAAAGAATTCTATTAGAAGCTCATGATGAGCTATCTGAGGTAGCACAAGCATTTGATCGTATGCTTGAAAAATTTCAATCAATTTTATTGCAAGTCAGGCAGGCAATTGTTCAACTTTCTGATTCATCATCAAGCTTAATTACTACTACAGAAAGTGCTTCAGAGAATATTGGTCAACAGCAAAGTGCTGTTAGCCATATTACAGATGTTATGAACATTTTAGATAACACCGTATATTCTATTGTAAACAATACTGAGCGCGCTAATAAAGCCGTAAATCGTACTACATCAGAGGCTAATGCAGCGTTAAATGCAGTAGAACAGACAAAAGAAACTATTAACAAACTAGACACTGATGCGGCTTCAGCTTCTGAAATGATTCATGCTTTAGAACAAGATACTGATGCTATTGGCGGAGTGATGGATGTGATCAAGAGTATAGCAGAACAAACAAATTTATTGGCCTTGAATGCGGCGATTGAGGCTGCAAGGGCTGGAGAACAAGGTCGTGGTTTTGCAGTTGTTGCTGATGAAGTAAGAACCTTGGCAAGTAGAACACAAGAGTCTACTGCTGAAATTCAAACAATGGTTGAGCGATTACAGTCAGGTTCTTCTTCTGCGGTGCAAGTTATGGAAGCTAACAGAACTCAAACACTTGAGGTAGTAAAATCAGCTGAAAAAACTTATAAAGCTATTAATAGTATTAATTCTAGTATTAATGAAATTACACAAGTTAATGCTGAAATTAACGATATTACTCAACAACAGTCAGAATCAGCAAGGGATATGAAACAGACTATATCTAGTATTAATCAATTAACTAATATAACCTCCCAACACTCAGATAAAAACAAAGAAGCAAGTCAAGAATTAGAGCAGTTAGCAATGGAATTAAATGATTTAATTAGCCAATTTAAAGTATCATAAACTCTATTTTTTTGGCTAAGTGTATTATCAGAAGGCAATTTATTATAATTTTCGATAAATTATCTTTTTAATTAATCCAAGCTTTCTTGTTTTTTACTTAGATCCCCACAGAAAATACTGTGGGGTGACGCTCTTACAACTATCCACGTATCTTCAGATGGTGCGTGGATAAAACATAATTTTAACTTTTTACAATTGTTAATGCACAGTTATAGAGTTACTTTGTTCAAAATTAGTCAATACTTTAAATAGTTGTTCAATTTTTTTCACTAAAGCAATTAATAGTTCTTTGTCTTGCGTACCCTGCCAAGAAATTAAATCGTCTGCGACTTCTTCAACATAAGGTTGAAAAGTGTCGGCAGTGCAATTAAAACCTGCGTCTTTTGCAAAAATAGCCTTAAATTTGGCTTTATCTTTGCTGCGTAAGTCAGACAAAGTAGCATCGGCTGCTAATGAACGTTTTAATATTTGTGAAATATTATCGATAAGTTGTTGGTTAATTTTTTCAGGCATAGTTCTTTTTAAGTATATATAAATAAAATCGAAGCTATTATGCCAGATAAGCTAATCAAGAGAAATAGGTGTTTTATTCGCTTCACCTGCAATTTCTATTACCATTTTAGGTAATAAGAAACCAGGCAGTTCTGCCATTAATGCTTTATATAAAGCAATAGCGCTTTGTTCATCAACATTAAAATGCGCTGCGCCTTGTACTTTATCAAGTAAATGTAGGTAATAAGGCTGAATACCATGATCAAAACTTTTTTCACTTAAGTTAGCGAGTATGTCCACACTATCATTTATACCTTTTAATAAGACACTTTGATTAAATAATGGGATACGAGCTTTACGTAATGGTTCTAAAGCTGTACTAAAATCCTCATCAATTTCATTACCATGATTTATATGTAGCACCATAGTGGCTTTTAAACGACTATTTTTTAGCATTGCAACAAACGAATGGTTGATTCGCTGAGGAATAACCACAGGTAAACGACTATGAATGCGTAAGCGCTTAAGATGAGGTATTTGTTCAAGCTGATTGATTAGCCATGCTAAATGTTCATCACTCGCCATTAAAGGATCGCCGCCACTAAAGATAACCTCATTTATTTCATCATGCTTGCTTATATAGGTTAGTGCTTCTTGCCAACGGACTTTGTTTGGACTGTTATCTTGATAAGGAAAGTGTCGACGAAAGCAATAACGACAATTTATTGCACAACCTGCTTTTACAATCATTAACACACGGTGCTTATATTTATGCAGTAAACCTGTGGCTACGGTATCGTGCTCAGCAAGAGGATCCTGACTAAAGCCATCAACGTTAATAAATTCATCGGTTAATGGCATTACTTGTTTTAATAGGGGATCATTAAAGTCACCTTGGCGCATACGACTTATAAAAGGTAGAGGCGCACGCACTGGAAATAACCGCCTTGCGCTAAAGTGTTGTTGATAAGCATTGGCATCTATTTTTAGCATAGTAAGCAACTGTTTAGGATCTGTTACTACATTGGCTAATTCTTTTTGCCAACAAGTGTGCAAATTTTTATTTATTTGGGTTATTATCTGCGGCAATTGTTTTTCCACTTCTTATGATCAGAGTTAATAAAGATAAATTATTATGGCTAATTTCAGTACAAACCAATTTAAAGCCGGGCTTAAAATAATGCTTGACGGCGAACCTTGCAACATTTTAGAAAACGAAATTGTAAAACCAGGTAAAGGGCAAGCCTTTAACCGCGTTAGAATTCGTAAACTTATTTCGGGTAAAGTTTTAGAAAAAACCTTTAAGTCGGGTGAAAGTGTTGAAGGCGCTGATGTTATGGATAGCGAATTAGCCTACCTTTATGCCGACGGTGAATTTTGGCATTTTATGAACAATGACACTTTTGAACAAATTGCTGCCGATGAAAAAGCCATTGCGGATAACGAAAAATGGTTAGTTGAAGGCGACCTTTGTACTATCACACAATGGAATGGTACACCGATTTCAGTAACACCACCAAATTTTGTTGAATTAGAAGTTACTGAAACCGATCCCGGATTAAAAGGCGATACTGCTGGTACTGGCGGCAAACCTGCTACCTTAAATACTGGCGCAGTGGTACGTGTGCCTTTATTTGTGCAAATAGGTGAGCGTATTAAAGTTGATACGCGTACGGGCGAATATGTATCGCGTGCAGGAAAATGACACTGCATTATAAAGATAAAATAGCTTTATTTAGCAAATCGTAATATATTATCGCCTCAATTTATTATTGTTATAAATTGAGGCGATTTTGTTTTATGAAAAAAATAATAACTAGAAAAATAAAATACTAATTTTATCCGCTGTGTGGGTGATATTAGTGTTTAAGTGATGGTAGGAAAGATAATGGCATTTGATTACGGTTCGATAGATTTAGGATTAAAAAATCCTTTTAAAAAACAAGGCACAATAACAGCAATTAGAGGTCTTATTCAGACGTTATTAGGTTTATACCTTTTAGTTAGTGCTGCTGGTATTGTTAAAGATGACGTAGGTCAAGGGTGGATACTGGTTGCTTTTGGTATTACTTTATTGGTGGGTGGTTTACGTGTTTTAGGTGGTGGTATTTATGCCACTATGCGTTATTTTGTTGGTCGTAATCATCCAACATCCTTGGCGCATAACTTTAGTAAATCAGAAAAAAGTACAGCGCAAGAAGAAGATGGTTATGTAGCCTATGATGGTAACGCACTTGAAGAAATGTTGGTAGGACGAAAAAACTCGACGTTTCTTGAACCTATAGGTTTTCTCGCTCGTTTATTACATACATTAGTGCCTAAATTGTTGTTTATGCCATTTCCTATTCGAAATGTTAGCCAAACGCTTTTTGCTGCTTGGGTAAAAACATTAGTGGCACTTATTGCCTATGGCTTTGTTGCGTTTGTTTCATTGGCTGGTTTTGCTGGAGATGTGGGCGATCAAGTTTTTCCTATTTATTCTGTTTTATTAACATTATATTTGTTAATTATCTGGCGTAATGCGGGAAAACCAATTGCTAGAAATGCGGAAAGAGGTATTGAAGCCTTAGGTACTGGTGACTTGGTAAAAGTGATTGTTTTTTCTCTTTTATTACCTGTTGTCATTGGTTTAATACTCAATTGGCTGGCTAATTCTACTCATTTGAATAGCGAAAAAATTTCGCAGTGGTTTGCAACCTTACCTAGTTTTAATGCAGGTTATTATTTATTTGGTATCTTTATTTTAGCGATACTTTCTACGGCACTTATTTGGTTTATGTTGAAATTGCGCTTAAATCATGTAACGCCATCAGTTGAAGTGTCAGAATTAAGAGAAAACTGGCAAGAGTCTGTTCATCCTAATGAAATATTTATCAATCTTGATAATTTGGTTATGGCTAATCGTCGTTATAAAGAGGTGCCTAACCGTATTTACCGAGAATTAGAGCCTAAACTTAATGAACAAGTTGACGGTAAAGGTGAATTTAAAGGTGAAATGATCCAAGAAATACAACCTAAAGTATTGGATATGAAGTTAGGGAAATCTTTTGATCTTGCCAGATTACTCGCTTTAATTAGCGGTAATGTTTTTTATCTGGTGGCAATTGCCTTGACTTTGTTCTTGGCTTATTCGGTTGTTGATATTTATAGCTTTATAAAAACAACCCATATTACCTCGTTAAAAGAAACTTTTAGTGACAAGTATTTTAATGATTTTTCTAACTTAGTGATGACCGCAATACACTTTTTTTTAATTGCTTATTTATTTAAGTCATTTGGCCAATTATTAGCGACTGTAGCAAGATTATTTTTTGCTGAAATTCAGTTTGAATCTTTATTAGTCTATTTTAAATGTGAAGGGACTTTTACTGAATCTAAAATATCAACGGGTACTGGCATTCATGACAGCACTCGCTCTGAAAATACTTTAGTTCGAAGTAGTATCACACCTTGGGTTATAGTTTCGCGTATTGTTACCTCAACTTTTGCCGATACGGGTATGAAAAACTTAGAGCACGCACGGGTTATTTTAGAAATGCATAAAGCAGATAATGAATTGCTGTCTATAAAGAATGATCTTGTTAAATTCTTAAAAGATAGAGAATCTATAGCTTCAATTACCAGTGAACGTGATTTAGGTAATGCCTCACAAATTCATCAATTAAATGAGCAAACTCGTGCTGTGCCAATGGCAACATCAGATAAGTTATTAAAACAAGATGAAGAAGCAGCAGGTTATTTACAGCAAGAGCAGTCTTTAAATAACGATGATAATAACGATAGCGAAAAAAATTAAGTTTATTCTCGTCATTTTAGTTTATCTTAATTTAAGTAACCCTGCTATTTAACCATAGTAGGGTTATTGTTTTATAGCCTTTTAATATGGCTCAGTATGCTAAGTGGAGGTGTCTTGACTGTTATGAAAAATCAAGGGTTTACTTTAATAGAATTGATTATTGTGTTGGTGATAATTGGTATTTTATCAGTCACTGCTTTACCTCATTTTATTAATTTATCTAGCGAGGCGAGAATAAAAGTCATTACACAAATAAAAACCAGCGTAAAAGCTGCTAATGATTTACTTTACTTAAAATCTTTTATGTCGAGCTATTCAATTAGACCTGTTTTAAATCGACCAGATCTTATTGATATAGATATGGATCATGATGGGGATTTTGAGGTGTTTAGTAGCGATAATATTGATGTGCGCCTTAAATACCATTACATAGATAACACCGATATAATTAAACGTATTGATTTGTCTAATGATTTCTTACTTGAAGAAGAAGGTATTGATTTTACTTATATTGGTTATGATCTGAATAATGATGGCCAAGTAAAGGATGATAATTGCTATTTTAAATACACACAGGCACAAAGCGAAACTGTGCCAGCTGCGTATTTAGTGGTTATTTCTGGTTGTTAAGTATATTACGTAAACAGTTTATAAAATAAATTACAAAATTTTCATTTTACAGCTTGAATTATTCAGCTTTCCCCCCAGATTTTATAGTAAGAGTGATTATTGTTGATAAATAATTTCTTTATTGTTTTTTTTTTTAGCCTTTTTAGGGTAAATAAAAATCACCTTTCGTAAGAATAAAAGCAAGGAAATAATATGAAAATTAAAGTTTCTGGTCACCATGTTGACATCTCTAGCGCTGTTATCAGTGATATCCAACAAAAATTTACTAAAATAGAAAAACACTATCCAAGTTTATTAAATGTCGATGTTATTTTGTCAAAACAAAATAATGAACATCATGTAGAATTAAGTACTATGTATGAAGGTGGCAAGTTAGCCTCTCATGGTAAAGACCGTGTTTTATATCCAGCGGTAAATAATGCGATAAAAAAACTCGAATCAGCATTATCGCATCGAAAAGGACAGCTAGCGGCTAGTTTACGTAAAGAATCACCCGTAACCTCGCCGGCTGTTGTGCATGAGCATATTCAAGATTTAGATTTAAATTAATCATAACGATTATCATAACCAAACAGAATAAAAATTAAGGGGATTTTATATCCTCTTTTGTTTTTTACGTTAAAATATTTTTTTTAAAAACGTCATCTAACTCAGGAATAATAGCCGTATCATCAATGGTTGAAGGTACTTGGTAAGGTTCGCCATCAATCATTTGTCGCATCACTTTACGTAATATTTTTCCTGAACGAGTTTTCGGTAAACGTTCTACAATAAGCACTTGCTTTAATGATGCAATAGCACCTATTTTTTCGCGGACACTCTGTCTTAATTCAGCTTGTAACAGACTTTTATCAATATTAACTCCATTTTTAGTGATCACTAAGGCAAGCGGCACTTGTCCTTTTAATTCATCGTGAATACCAAAAACCGCACATTCTGCAACAGCATGATGAGCTGAAACTATTTCTTCCATTTCCCCAGTAGATAATCTATGCCCTGCGACATTAATAACATCATCAGTACGCCCCATAATAAACAAATAACCGTCCTCATCAATATAGCCACCATCACCCGTTAAATAATAGCCGTCAAAGGTGCTTAAATAGCCGAGTTGATAACGCTGTGGGTTTTGCCAAATGGTGGTTAAACAGCCAGGAGGTAAAGGCAGCTTTAAAACAATATTGCCTGAAGTATTTGCTGGTAGTTGTTTTCCCAAACTATCGAGAATTTCAACTTTAAACCCTGGAGTAGGCACGCCAGCAGAGCCTGCTTTTGTCGGCATATTTTTTATACCTAAAGGAATACCTGCAATTGCCCAACCTGTTTCGGTTTGCCACCAGTGATCTATTACAGATAATTGAGTTTTGTCTTTTAGCCATGAATAAGTTGCAGGATCTAATCGTTCGCCCGCAAGAAATAAACGCTGTAAATGACTTAAATCGTATTGTTGAATAAATTTCCCTTGTGGATCTTCTTTGGCGATAGCTCTAAAAGCGGTGGGCGCACTAAATAAGGCGTTTACTTTATATTCGCTACAGACTCGCCAAAACGCTCCTGCATCGGGGGTTTTTATCGGTTTTCCTTCATATAAAATGCTGGTACAACCTGCGATTAACGGCGCATAAACAATATAAGAGTGACCTACTACCCAACCGACATCAGATGCCGCCCAAAAGACATCACCAGCAGTCATTCCATAAATAGTTTCCATACTATACTGCATGGCGACCGCATGACCACCATGATCGCGCACCACACCTTTTGGTGTTCCTGTCGTGCCTGAAGTATATAAAATATAGAGCGGATGGGTTGCTGGTAAAGGAATTGCTTTAATTGCGTTGGCTGTTTTTATTAGCGTTTGCCAGCAAAAATCGCGATTTTTTTGTAACTTAGCTTCAACCATTTCGCGCTGATAAATAATGCAACTTTGCGGCTTTTCTTTGGCAAGTTCAATGGCTTTATCAACAAGTGGTTTGTATTCAATGATTTTTTCTATTTCAACACCACAACTAGCGCTGACAATAACTTTAGGTTGGGCATCATCAATACGTATTGCTAATTCGTGTGCGGAAAAACCGCCAAAGACGACCGAATGTATTGCGCCAATGCGTGCACAAGCGAGCATGGCAATAGCGGCTTGTGGGATCATCGGCATATAAATTAATACTCTATCGCCTTTATTTACTTGTTGTTTTTGTAATACATCAGCAAATTTAGCCACTTGTTCTAATAATTGGTTGTAGGTGAATTTTTGCTTGGTTTGGGTTACAGGAGAATCGTAAATTAAAGCGATTTGTTCACCGCGGCCTTGTTCTATATGATGATCTAGTGCTAAATAACTCGTATTTAACTCGCCATCGACAAACCATTGTGAAGGATTACTTGAATCTGTCGACAATATTTGTATTGGTGTTTTATACCAAGCAATGTTTTTAGCTTGCTCTTGCCAAAAAGCAATAGGGCTTTCAATCGATTTTTTATATTCGTCAGCATAATTCATCATTTTTATCTCTACTGTTCTTTAATCTTTGTTTAGTGTAAAACTGTCGACAAAATACAGCTATTAGACTTTTGGCTAGGTTTATTGAGTTCTCATAGGGTAGTTTGCTATCAGCATTTAATCTTTTAGCCATATAAACTAAAAAAATTTATGAAAGCATAACTTTTTAGCTAAATTGACTAATTAGCTAAAAAATTATTTTATAGCTGAAAATATTTAACTTCTTTTAAAATGCGCTTTAAAAGTGTAATTAATTGTATTTTAAGTGTTTTTATTTTATTTTCGTTGTCATGAATTGTTTTTTATATTTTGGAACAATATTTGTAATAGATAGTTACATCTTTACGCAAGGTTGTTTGTTCATTGTTCGGTAGTATTACGCTAATTAATGATTTTAAATGACTATTATTGAATCAGTTTTAAATGAAAGGGGAAATTCGTGGCGACTAAAAAACAAATTATCATGCCAATTGTTATATTAATCGGTGGTGTTTTAACAATGATTGGGCTCAGTAGCTTGAAAAAACCACCCGAGGAAAAGGAAGCGGTAGATAATACGCCTATTGTTGCCGTTGAAACAGTTACTTTGGCACCACTTAGTTTAGATGTTAAATCTTACGGTATTGTAAAACCTAAATATGAAACTCAGTTAGTCGCGCAAGTAACAGGACAAATAGTTGAATTATCGGATGCCTTTGTTCGTGGTGGTTTTGTTAAAAAAGGGCAGTTGTTAGCGCGCATAGATCCAAGCGATTATCAAGCCGCATTAATTGATGCACAAGCGACTTTAGCTTCAGCAAAAGCGTCATTACAAACTGAAATGGCACAAGGCAAAGTGGCCGAAACTGAATGGAAACGTATTACCGATGCCTCACCAACAGAGTTAAGTTTACGCAAACCGCAATTGGCACAAGAATTAGCGCGAGTAAAATCTGCACAAGCAAATATTTTACGGGCAAAGCGTAATTTACAGCGTACAGAAATTAAAGCGCCTTATGATGCCATGATTGATAGCCGTAATATTGGCTTAGGCTCTTTTGTCACTATAGGGAGTCAAATAGGTAAATTATTATCAACTGATATCGCTGAAGTGCGGTTGCCTGTAGCAGATAATCAGTTAAAGTTTTTAATGAATCAAAGCAAAGATGCCAAAGTCATATTGCAAGGTGACGTATCAGGGCAAAAAATGCAATGGCAAGCGCATATTGTTCGTGACGAGGGCGTGGTTGATGATAAATCTCGCATGACTTATCTCGTTGCTCAAGTTGATGATCCTTATCATTTAGCCTCTAATACTAAAGCAAAACCGTTACGTTTTGGTTCTTATGTTAATGCTAAAATTCAAGGCATACAGTTATCTTTAGCTGCCATTATTCCTCGTTATTTAGTAAATAACAATAAAGTTGCCATATTAGACAGTCATTCTAAATTGCATTATAGCCCCGTTAATATTGTTCGAGAAGAAGGTGCTAATGTGATTATTAATGAGGGATTAAATAATGGTGATCAATTAATTATTTCGGCATTAGATTACCCTGTCGATGGTATGAAATTGGCATTAATAGATAAAAAGAAACCATTATCACCAAGTAAAGACGAGTTGGATAAAAAAAAGGTTAAGACAACACAAGTAGCAAGTATGGGGAACTAATCATGGCAACTCATAAGAAAACACCATCAAGCTCACCTAGCGATAAAAAATTACAGACCAATTTAGATAATGATCCTGATCTTTTAGATGATACTGTGTATGACACAAATAAAGGTATTATTGCTTGGTTTGCACGTAACAGTGTTGCTGCCAATTTATTAATGATATTTATCATTATAGGTGGTGCTTTAACAGCACTCACTATCAATAAACAAATGTTTCCACAGTTTAAAATCAACTGGTTATCTTACAGTGTGCCTTATCCTGGTGCTGCCCCACAAGAAGTGGAAGAAGGCATTACCATTAAAATAGAAGAAGCGTTAAAAAGTGTACAAGGTTTAAAAAGAGTGATCACTTACTCTAACCGAAACTCTTCTAATGGCTGGCTTGAAGTCGACGAAAATTATGATCCGCAAGTTATTTTAGAAGAGGTAAAAGGACAAATTGACTCTATTTCGAGTTTTCCTGCGGGGATTGAACGACCTACCGTACAACGAGAAAAATTTCGTCAAGAAGTTATGTATATCAGTTTATATGGTGACATGAGTTATCGAGAATTGAAAAACTTAGGTCGTAAAATACATAATGAAATTCAACAATTACCTACAATTAATGTTTCTGATTTTTTTAGTGGTTTACCTTATGAAATATCTATAGAAGTGAGTAAAGATAAACTTCGTGAATATGGTTTAAGTTTTCAAGATGTCGCCAATGCAGTGCGTAATTCTTCGCGCAATATGTCGGCAGGGCAAATTCGCGCAGAAAATGGTTATATTAATTTACGCGTTGAAAATCAAGCCTATCGTGGTTTTGAATTTGAAAAAGTACCTGTAGTTACTTTAGCTGATGGCAGTAAAATATTGTTGGGTGAAATTGCCACGATACACGATGGTTTTACTGAAGGTTTGCAATACTCTAAATTTAATGGCAAGAACTCAGTAACCATTTTTGTTGGGGCCGCAGATAATCAAAGTATTACTAAAGTCGCCAAAGTTATTGATAAATTTGTCAGTGAAAAGCAAAAAGTATTACCCCCTAATGTTAAATTAGAGACATGGGTTGATATGACATATTACTTGCAAGGTCGTTTAGACATGATGTTAGGTAATATGGTTAGTGGCGGATTATTAGTGTTATTAATGTTGGCGTTATTTTTACGTGTACGTTTAGCTTTTTGGGTAATGATGGGCTTACCTGTAGCATTTTTAGGTACATTATTTATGATGCCGATGGAATTTATTAACGTCACTATTAACATTACCAGTTTGTTCGCCTTTATTTTAGTATTAGGTATTGTGGTGGACGATGCCATTGTTATTGGCGAAAGTGCCCACGCAGAGATAGAGAAAAAAGGTCATACCATTGACAATGTTATTGTGGGAGTTAAACGTGTTGCCATGCCAGCAACTTTTGGCGTATTAACCACCGTTGCCGCTTTTATGCCAATGGTATTAGCAGACGGACAAGGTTCAGCTTATGGCCATGCCATAGGTTATGTGGTGGTGTTATGCTTACTTTTTTCATTGATAGAATCTAAATTGATTTTACCTGCGCATATTGCACACATGAAGCCTAAAGTGTTTAACCCTCGTAATCCTATCGATAGGTTGCGTCGCGCTATTGATAATGGTTTACGCTATTTTATCGAAAAAATGTACCGCCCATTTTTACTGAAGTGTCTTGAGTATCGCTGGGCCGTATTAATGTTTTTTATCAGCATATTATTATTGAGTGCTGGCTTATTTGGTGGCGGTATTATTCGTTATGTTGGTCAACCTAAAATACCGCATGATTTTCCACGCATTAAAATTGAAATGAATGTCGATAGTTCTGAAAAAGCCACTTTAGCGACCTTGAAAAAAGTTGAAAGTGTTATTTATGACGTTGATAAAAAAGTGATATCGGATTACGGCAAAAGTATGATCGCTGATATGCAAGTCGATATGCGTAGTCGTACCAGCGCACAAATTATGGTTAAGTTAGTTATACCCAAAGAGCGCCCCATTAATACTTTTGAACTAGCAGATTTATGGCGTAAAGCTATTCCGTCAATGCCAGGCGTTAAATCATTAACGATTAGCGATAATTTATTTGGTGGTGGACGAGAAGATGGCGATATAAGTTTTCGTTTAGAAAGTAAAGACGATCAACAATTATTGTTAGCCGCAAAAGAGTTAAAACATAAATTAAATAGCCTTAAAGGTGTTGCTGATGTTAACGACAGTCGCCAAACGAGCGCTAAAGAAGTACAATTTTCTTTAAAACCATTGGCTTATAGCATGGGCTTAACTTTAGCTAATATTGCTTCACAAGTTGGCTATAGTTTTTATGGCTTAGAAGCGCAGCGTATTTTACGTGATGGTGAAGAAGTAAAGGTGATGGTACGTTACCCTCAAAACCAACGTAATTCAATTGGTCAAGTTAATGATGTAATGATCAAAGCGCCTAATGGTGCTGAGCTACCTTTGTCTGAATTGGCCGATATTATTGTTACCGATGGCGTTACCCGTGTGCGTCGTGAAAACGGTAATCGTACCATTAACGTTTGGGCGAGTGTCGATGCGGATCAGGTTGAACCCTTTAAAGTAGCAAAAGATATTCGCGATAACTTTGTGCCTAAATTATTACGTAAATACCCATTAGTTAAGAGTGAATTGTCAGGTAAAATTCAAGAAGAAATGAAAGGATTTGCTGATCAAATACGTGACTTAGTGGTATCGCTGTTAGTGATTTATTCATTATTGGCTATTCCATTAAAATCTTACACGCAGCCACTTATGATCATGACCGTGATCCCCTTTGGTATTGTTGGCTCTGTTTTTGGTCACTTGATCATGGGCATGGATCTTAATTTATTCTCTATGTTTGGGATTATCGCCGTCGCAGGTGTAGTGGTTAACGATTCATTAGTAATGGTTGATTATATCAATAAAGCACGAAAAGCAGGCGCGAGCATAGTTGATGCTGTTGTTGGTGCTGGTTGTAATCGTTTTCGCGCTATCATGTTAACGTCATTAACGACTTTTATTGGCTTAGTACCGATTATGAGTGAAACGAGTGCACAAGCATTGATTGTAATTCCTATGGCAGTGTCATTAGCCTTTGGGGTGTTGTTTGCAACGGTAGTCACCTTAATCTTAATGCCAAGCTTATATTTGATTTTTGCAGATACTCGTCGTTTTTTTGGCAATATTTATCGCTGGATAAAACGAGTCGTATTTGGCTTTGGTGAAAAAGAATATAAAGCTAAAGTTGCTTAACTAAGCAAAGTTGAGAGAAAGCTGAGATTAAAAAGTTGAGGTTAATTAGTGTAATGGTGGGCAGTTTGCCCACCATTTATTTTTATTTGTTATATATCTATGCAGATGATTTAGAATTGACATATTGTAGGTCGATGCTTGCCTCGACAAAAGGCTAAAAGTCGAGCCTCGCTGCACGCGTGTCGACCTACAAAAATAGTCCAGTTTTTCAGAGTAAAGTAGATAAGCTTGTATTGTTACAACTGACAACGATAAATTGCAAAACCACTTTTATTAATTATTTTTGTTGTTTTGCCAATATTGTCTTCCATAATACTTTGATAACGTAAAAAACTATTTGCCACTATGGTTATGTCACCTGAATTTTTAATATGCTGTTTAATGCCAGCTAAAAAGCTCTCGGTGGCGGCATAATGGGTTTTTACTCCTTGGTGAAATGGTGGGTTAGCAACAATATGCTGATACTTGCCCTTAACATTATTCAAGCTATCAGAGGCAAAAATATTTCCTTGTAAGCCATTAATCGCTAACGTTTGCTCGGCTGATTTTAGTGCAAGGGCATTAATATCAAGTAAGTTAAGTTTTATGTTAGGGTGTTTTTTACCAATATATGCACTGATCACGCCTGCGCCACAGCCAAAATCTAATACTTCGCCGTGCATTTTAGGGGGTAAATTATTTAGTAATAATTTTGTACCGACATCTAATTCATTTTGACTAAAAACCCCCGGTAATGAACTAATGGTTAATTCAATATTGTTGATATTTAATGAATAATTTTTATACCATTGGCTTAGTTCAAAATTATTGTGCTGATTATTAAACTGTCCTGAAAATAAAGTACAGTGGCGAGCAGAGTCTACTTTTTCACAATGACTTAAAAATGAGTGGGTAAGTTTTATTGCTGATTTCACACCACTTTTATTCTCACCCACAATTAATACGTTGGCGTTGTCAGTTAAGTGATTCGCCAGCATAGCAAGCGTATAAGTAAATTCATTTTTAGACTTAGGAAAAAAAATCACCACTAAATCATGCTTATTGTCGTGAGTAGTTTGATAGTCAGCAGCAAAATAACACTCGGCCTTATTTAAACTGCTTAAATAACAATAATGAGCATAATCAAAAGTAAAACAACTGAGTTTAACAGCACTATCGTGTTGTTTTATTTCACTTATTAATTGATCTGCTGGTGGGTTAATTAATAAAGGATTGTTAGCATTGAGTAAATCAATATTGCGTAATAATAATTGGCTAGGATTTGATAATGACATGGTATTGTAGTTAACAGCTAGTATCTGAGGTGATCCTACGTTAGTTTAGATTGATAAGCTAATTAAAATCAATTTTTATCAACTTAGCAAAAATGCTTAAACAATATGCAAATTAAAGTTGACTAAAAACTCTAAAAAATGATTTAATAGCCTTGTCCCTTATTCTGATTGGTTTGTTTATGCGTTATTAATATAACAAAATATTAATAACAAACGAAACAAATCAATATCAAAAAGGGCCAGAAGAGGAGCGTTAACCAGGTAAATATTCAGAGAAGATCAAACTTCATTGATGAATATTGAGGGGGATTAACGCCGAGGTAAAGGTAGTTTTGGTGCTACATTTATCGGTCGTCAAAATTGAGTTTTTGCGACTGTCACCTTTAGGTGGAGAGCTTCTGGCCTTTGTAAAAACTCTGGTCAGAAATTTTCACTCTGATCATTTGTTATTTGCAAACGCCTAAAAAGTTCTCCGAACGACATGAGTTCGAGAGCAATGAATCAAAATAATTTATCATCATTTAATACATCTGCCACTAATGTGGCAAATAGTGCAGTCAACAGTACACTTAGTGATACTGTATTATGGACAGCATTAATTACTCCTTTTACCGAAAACGACAGTATCGACTTCGATTCGTTAGCCGTTATTGCTGCTAAACAAGCTGCAGCAGGCAACGGTATTGTTTTGTTAGGTAGTACGGGCGAAGGCTTAGCGTTAACCCTTGTTGAAAAAACAAAAATAGTCGAGTTTATTTGTCAGCTTAAGTTAAATACCCCACTTATGGTTGCGGTTGGTGGTCATAATTTACCTGAACAAACAGCATGGGTAGAGCAATGTAATCAATATCCAATAGACGCTTATTTACTTGGCACACCTATTTATGCAAAGCCTGGCGTTGTTGGACAAACTCAGTGGTTTGAACAATTACTCAATACGGCTAAGTTTCCGTGTATGCTTTACAATGTCCCTTCACGTAGCTGTGCTGAAATCCCATTACAAACGGTTAAAAACCTTAGTAAACACATTAACTTTTGGGCGATGAAAGAGGCCAGTGGCGATATCAATACATTTTTAGCTTACCGTCAAGCTGTGCCTGAAGTCGCATTATTTAGTGGTGAAGATGCTATGGTGCCTTATTTAGCTAATGCAGGTGTAAAAGGCCTAGTATCGGTATGTGCTAACGCATGGCCTGCACCAACTAAACGTTATGTTGAGTTATCATTAGCTAACGAATCAAAAACGTTATTTCCTCTGTGGAATAATGCGATTGCGAGCTTATTTAGTGTCGCCAATCCTATCCCTGTAAAAATATTAATGCATTTACAAGGTGAAATTAGTTTACCTAATTTACGTGCACCATTAACGCATTTAGAACTCAGTTCAAGCGATGATATTCAACGCTATGACCAGCAAATCAAAGCTTGGTTTATTGAACAAAATTCACTACTAACATCAACCAAGTCATTAATTCAATCTAACCAAGCCGTAGGAGCCTAACATGAGCTGGCAAGAAACTTTATCACAATTAGAAGCAGGCACAGTACGTTCGGCAACCCGAAATGAACAAGGTCAATGGAGTGCAAATATTGAAGCTAAGCAAGCGGTTTTAGCGGCGTTTAAAGCGGGAGAAAATATTGAATTTAAGGGGAATTACCAAGGTTTTGTTGATAAAAATAACTTACCTGCACGTCAATTCACTGTTGCCGATAATGTCCGTTTAGTCCCCGGTGGTTCATCAGTTAGACGCGGTGCTTATGTTGCCAAAGGTGTGATCATTATGCCGCCAGCTTACATTAATGTTGGCGCGTTTGTTGACAGCGGTACTATGGTTGATAGTCACGCACTTATTGGTTCGTGTGCGCAAATTGGTAAAAATGTTCATGTTTCGGCGGCGGTACAAATAGGCGGCGTGTTAGAGCCCGTTGGTGCGAGTCCTGTGATCATTGAAGATGATGCGTTTTTAGGTGCAGGCGTGGTTATTGTTGAAGGTGTGGTAGTGAAAAAAGGCGCGGTGATCGCGCCAGGTGTTTCGCTTTCGGCGTCTATTCCTGTCTTTGATTGTGTTAATAACGTAATGCTTGAGCGTGGCGCGCCCATTCCTGAACGTGCAGTGGTTATTCCTGGTACGCGTCCTATGAAAGGCGAATGGGCAAGTGAACATGGTTTAAATATGGCGTGTGCACTTATCGTTAAGTATCGCGACGAGCAAAGTGATGCCTCGTTAGCGCTTGAAAGCGTTTTACGTTAGGGTAAATTATGAGTGATTTTCCACATTGGTTAGCCGATGATTTAGCGTTAAGTTTGCAAGATAAAGCAGCTAATAAAAATGACAATATACTGGACAGTGAAAATGGCTATTTTGTTTATCATCTTGATCAGTTAAAGCAGCATTTAGCTAATTTACAACAGCAAGATGTCGTAAAACTTTGGTATGCGGTAAAGGCAAATCCGTTATCACATGTTATCAAGGCATTAGACGGACAAGGCTTTAATTTTGATGTTGCCAGTGTCGGGGAATTGCAGCAAGTACTCGCGCAAGATATTGCCCCTGAACGTATTTTAAATACAGGGCCAGCTAAATCAAAAAAACAATTGCAGTATTTTCTTGAGCAAGGGGTGAATACCTTTGTGGTGGAAAGCGTTAATCAACTTATTTGGTTAAATGAATGTGCCGCAAAACTTAAGGTTAAGCCGACTGTTTTATTGCGGGTGCAATTACAATGGCCAGACGGTAAAAAAAATCCGTTAGGAGGAAATAGTTTAACACCTTTTGGATTATCAACCGCCAAGTGGCAGCAAATATCATTGCGTGATTATCCTGCGCTTGATATTTGCGGCTTACATATTTTTCAGTGGGGCAATATGCTCAGCAATGAAAAAATGTATTCACTTTGGTCACAAATGGTAGCGCCATTAACTGAACTTGCTAAACAGTTAGGTATGGCGCTGAAAATACTCGATTTAGGCGGCGGTTTAGGGCTTGATTATTTAACACAAACTAATACGCTTTCTTGGTCGCAAATTATTCGTGATTTAGCGCAAATAAAACAACAAGCCGAGGTTACAGAATTGTGGCTTGAATTAGGTCGTTATGCGGTTGGTGAATGTGGGTATTATGTCACTGACATTGTCGATAAAAAAACTAACTTTACTGAACAACAATTGGTGTTAGCCGCTGGTATTAATCATATTATTCGCCCTGCCATTACCGAACAAGCGTTTCCTTGTACATTGTTATCAGATAAGCAACAGCTTACACCAATGGTGGACTATCATATGCATGGCCCGCTGTGCACTAGCTTAGACAAACTTGGCACTTTGCCATTACCTACAAATGTGGCTGTAGGTGATGAATTGATTTTTGGCTATTGCGGTGCTTATGGATTCTCTGAAAGTATGCCGTTTTTCCTCTGTCATAACGTCGCCGCTGAATATGTTTTTGAACAAGGTGAATTAACGCAAGTACGAGCCCCACAAGTAGCAAGTGAATATTTAAGGTAAAGGCAATAGGTTATGACTGAATTTTCTAAACAAGTACTGTATGTTGGTGAAATGGCTAGTGGTGCGCAATTGAGTATTCCTGTATATCGGTTAAAAAGCAATATTGCAGGGCCCAAAGTGTATATTCAAGCAAATATGCATGGTGCGGAAGTACAAGGCAATGCGGTTATTTTTCAGTTATTAGAAATACTAAAAAATACCAAATTTAAGGGTGAAATCACCTTAGTTCCTTACGCTAATCCCGTTGCTTGTAACCATAAAAATGGTGAATATACACTAGGTCGTTTTGATCCCATTACCGGCATTAATTGGAATCGTATGTATCATTTTAATGAAAGTATTATTGCACCCTTTGCCCTGCAATATTTACAGGCGAGTGATGCTGAAGTTGATATTGCTTTCAAACAATTATTACACACTGAAATAACCGATAAACTTGAGCATAACCAATACGGCTTAACTACTGGTCAACGTATTGCTTATCAACTGCAACGCATGGCTCAACAAGCAGATATAGTATTAGATTTACATACAGGGCCAATATCGAGCAAACATTTATATTGTCCTGAATATGCACAACAGAGCGCCAGTTATTTTAATATTGAACATACTATTTTAATTCCTAATGAATTTGACGGCGCTATGGATGAAGCTAATTTTTGTCCATGGTGGAAATTGCAAACTGAGTTTAAGCGTTTAGGACGAAATTTTACTTTTAATAAAGAAGCCTTTACCGTTGAATTAGGTTCACAAGAACAAATTAATTTAGAGCTTGCCAAAGAAGATGCTAAAAGTATTTTAAGCTACTTAGCGTTTAAAAATGTACTTTCAAATAAACAATATGCTCCCGAAAATATCACTCGTTATGCTTGTTATTTAAAAAATTATAAAGCATTTTATTCACCGATGGGCGGCATGGTTGATTATTTAGCTGAATTTGGCAAACCATTACCAGCAGGGCAGCCGTTAGCGCGTATTTTACGCATGGATAACTATGATCTTGAAATGAGCAATGCCAGTGATAAAGCAATACACTATTTAACGCTGGATCACCCCGTGTTACCTATTTTGCATTTTGCTTCTGCGAGTGTAAATCAAGGTACTGAGCTTTATAAAGTTTTCACTAACTTTTTTATTTTATAAATTGATTTATTGCCCAATAACTGGTAAATATTAGCACTTACTTAAGATCAAAATATTTCTTTTGGCTACCAATGTATCACTCAAAAACTACCTTTCTTTTTATTGCTATATTAGTAGCGTTTCCTCTGTATGCTAAGCAATCTATTATTATTAATGATGTTTATTGGCCTCCTTACTTTTTTACTGGTGATAAACAACAGCAAGGTATTGGCAAAGAATTAATCAATATTTGTCTGTCTCAGGCTGATTATAATACTGAATATCATCGGTTGCCTGTTAAGCGAACACATCTTTATATGGAAAATGGTGATATTGATATCACTATTTATTCTTATCGCAAAAGTCGAGAAAAATTTGTTTGGTATGGTAAAGAAAGCCTTTTTAATACTAATTATGGTTTTATGGTACGCGCAGACAGCGATATAAATATTACTAAATTAGCAGATTTAACGCCTTATAAAATGGGATATTTAGCTGGTTTATCTTATTCCCCTGAATTGATGGAAATAATTGAGGCTAAAGCTAAGAATAAAGAATTAACCACTGGCTACAACTTAGTTGCTATGTTTTCTCAATTACTGGCGCCAACGCCACGCTTTGACATTATGGCTGACGCTAAGACAACCTTTTATTGGCAAGCGCAAAAATTAGGTGTGAGTGATAAAATTAATGTACTTGATTATACTATAAATGAAAAAAATTATTTTATTACCGTTTCAAAAAAATCTAAAAATATTACTGATCCGCAAGCTTTTTTGAAGAAAATAGATCAATGCATAAAGAGCCTCAAAAACAATGGTCGTTATCAGGCGATATTGGCAACTTATGGCTATAAAAATAGCCATAAGTGATTTTTTTGATTATTTACTTTAAACGAATACCATTTTTTTCTATGGTGATTTTCCCCATTTTTAATAAATTACCCACGGTAGATTTAAAGGTTTTTTTACTTACCCCTAAAGTGCGCTTTATGAGTTCTGGTGAGCTTTTATCATGTAGTGGGCTAAAGCCATTATTTGCTTCTAAATGGGCTATTAAGGTGTCTTTAAAGTCAATCACTTTACCTTTGCCAGCTCTAGTTAACGTTAAATCAATACGCCCATCTTCACGCATTTTTTTAATATAACCTGTTAACCGTTTACCGCTGCGCAGTGGTTGAAAAATTTCATTATCGTATAATAATCCCCAATGCTGATCGTTAATAATAGCTTTAAAACCTAAGTCAGTTTTACCTGCAATAGTTAATTCTACTTTATCACCCTCATTATAATCTGCAGGATAGATATCAATATATTTATCGAGTTTGCTTGAAGCTGCAATACGTTCGGTACGAGTATCTAAAAATACGCGCACTAAATAATACTTACCCACTTCCATTTTTGTATGTTGTTGATTATATGGTACGAGTAAATCTTTTTTTAAGCCCCAGTCCAAAAACGCCCCCATTTTATTGACTTGTACTACTTTTAATGAGGCAAATTGATCAACTTGTGCTAATGGTGTTTCAGTGGTTGCGACTAAACGATCTGCCGAATCAAGATAAAGAAAAATTTTTATTTGCTGACCAATTTCAATATTTTCAGGAGTATAACGATTCGGTAATAGTACTTCGCCTAATTCACCTGCATCAAGATAGGCGCCGTTATCGGTCATTGCGATCACGGATAGGGTATTATATTTACCAATATTTGCGCGAGTATTTGTCATGATGTTTCCTGAAATGAGATAAAACGGCTTTTATAAGGGCGCATAATAACTGATTTTTAATTGTTTTATTGAATTTTTTGAAAGGCACTGAACCTATTAAATTATGATAATATTTTAAGCTTGCTACATATATATTCATTATGGCGAAGATGCAATAAATCAGCAATTTTGTGAATAGTATGCTGTTCAATAGCGGATATTTCGCCATCGGCATTTGCGACAACCCATAACATTTCGACTATTTTAATTTTGTCTTTAATGGAATAAGTAGCATTTATTTTTGAAGTAAATTGATAATAATCAGTAGCTTGTTCGCTTAATTTTTCAGCATGATTTAACATTTCAGTCAATTCTGTTATTGATAATTTAAAGTATTGAGAAAGTTGCTTAACAATAGTAATACGTTCATTCTCATCACTTTTTCCATCGGCTCGCATGACTTCTGCTAATAACACAGTGCAAGCAAGCTGTAGTGATGTTTCATCTTGTGCTATCGAAGTGTCCGCAGCTAAGTGAGTAAAAAAATGTTTTAATTTATCGATCATTTTATTTCTCTAATAATATCTCTGTACATTTATTTAAGGTCTATATTCTGCAATGGTTACAGGAATATTTAATTGTTTTTTATTGCGATAAACTTTAAACATAATTGTTGCATTTGGTTTGGTTTCCGCGACAATATCTAGGGCTTGAGTGATGCTTTGAATAGGTGTTTTACCTATTTGTACTACCACGTCATCAGGTTGTAATCCCGCCTTTAATGCTGGGCTGTTGGGTTCTATAGACTCAATCACAAAACCTTTTGCATTCGTTAGATAAGTATTTGAAGTTATTCCAAGTCGCCCACGTACTACGCGTCCATTCTCAATGATTTGTTGCATTACTTTTGCTGCAAGTTTATAAGGCACAGCAAAGAAAATACCTTGAATTTTAAATTGTGGATTAGCTTCAGTAAATTCACGTGAGTTAATACCCACTAACTCGCCATTGGTATTAACTAATGCGCCACCTGAATTACCTTTATTAATGGCCGCATCCATTTGTAAAAATTCTAAATAATTTGTACTACTTAAACTATTTCTACCTGTTGCACTAACAATGCCTTGAGTAACGGTTTGTCCTAAATTAAAAGGATTACCAATAGCGAGTACAATGTCACCAACGGCAGAGCGTAAATTAGTTTTTTGTGGGATCACGGGTAAATTATTAGCATCTACCTTTAATACCGCTAAATCGGTTACCATGTCATAACCAATTAATTCAGCAGGATACCTAACGCCATTTTGCAAGTAAACTTTAATTAAATCAGCATTTTGAACCACATGAAAGTTGGTTAATATATAACCGTTTCTGGTCATGATAACCCCAGAACCTAACTTATTGATTTTTCTTGCTTGGTTATAATAATTAGGATTGGTTTCAATGGCTTCAGAATAAATATTAACAACTGCAGGACCTGCAGCATTAACGGCTTTAGCATAACTTAAAGGGGCATCGCTGTTATTAGTATTTGTGAATAAATGTTCTAAATAAGGGTTGTTATCACGTAAGTTAGGTAGTGCTAATAATAAAATAACGGCAACAGCTATTCCGTAGCTAGCTGACTTTAATATGTATTTTAATATAGGTAATAGTTTCAAAATAATTTTATTTCGTAGACAATAAGATGATTACTGAAAGAATAACATAAATTATAACGTTAAAAATAAAAGACCTATTTTAAATAGATCTTTTATAATAATTAATATATAAAGCAAAGGTTTAACGGATCATAATATACAAGTTATTTTTACCACGTTTTATATTTAATGCAAAAACACCTTGATGATCTTTTAAGGTTTTACGCAACTCGGTAATATTATTAATAGGCTTACGATTAATACCAATAATAATATCATTGGCTTTTAACCCAACATAAGCTGCATTGGTTTTAGGGGTAACTTCGCTTATTTTTACACCTGGGCCTGTGTCGTTGTTTTCTAATTTGGCTCCCTTAAACGCAGGATGAATATTTTTAGCTTCAACGTTAACACTTTCATTACGTTTTAATTTTACGGTAAATACTCTTTCTTCTCCATTATTACGGATCACCGTAATTTTAACTTTTTTACCTGCGCCAATAGAGCCAATCCTACCACGTAATTCAGCAAACGATTTAATTGCTTTACCGTTAACTTTAGTAATAACATCACCAGCCTTTATACCCGCCTGTGCTGCTGCTGAGTCTGGAGTAACTTCTTGGACAAAACCACCTTGTGTCGTTTTTAAATCCATAGCCTTAGCAATATCACTGTCTATACTACGACCAGCAACACCAAGAACACCACGATGCACTTCACCAAATTCAACAATTTGATCAACTAAATTTTTAACCATACTACTGGGAATAGCGAAACCAATACCAACATTACCGCCGCCAGGACCTAATATTGCGGTATTAATCCCAATAAGTTCACCATTTAAGTTGACTAAAGCACCACCTGAATTACCTGGGTTAATTGCTGCATCGGTTTGAATAAAGTTCTCAAAATTTTCAATATTTAAGCCACTACGCCCTAAAGCACTTATAATACCAAAAGTAACTGTTTGCCCTAATCCAAAAGGACTACCAATGGCAACAGAAAAATCGCCCACACGTAAGTTGTTTGAGTCAGCAATTTTTATAGCATGAAGATCATCGGCTTCTATTTGCAATAATGCAATATCACTTTCGGCATCAGCGCCTAATTTTTTGGCCGTAAATTGACGACCATCTTTTAAAGTGATTTCAATCTTATCGGCTTCATGAATAACGTGATAATTAGTAACAATATAACCTTCTTTCGCGTCAATAATAACGCCAGAACCTAAACCTTTAAAAGGTTTTTCTTGTGGTCCTCGTTTTTGTTGCCCTTGACCAAAAAAGAACTTAAATGCATCAGGGATGTTCTGTTTAACTTCGTGAGTGCCTTTAACTGAAACACTAACAACCGTAGGAGTGACTTTTTCAATCATAGGTGCAAGACTGGGTAATTGCTTTGAACCAATAGAAAAAGGAAAACCAGCATGAGCTTGCTGAGGCAAGACCAAAGCACTAGAAAATAAAGCTGCACTAATTAATAGTACCAAACTTTTATGCGATTTTTTTTGTAATGGAAGTATTTTGCTCGATGATTTATTCATATTTAATAAAACTCCTAAATATTAATCTAATAATTAAGTGACACTTATTGCATTTTGCATTGTTGTAAAGGTAAATAAACGTAATTTAGGACTAAGAACGAATAATAAAGTTCGTTAATCCTTATTCGTCATTTGTAATACTTTGTTTCTGGTCAACAAATAAACCACTCGATTCATCAGAATAGTCTAAAGGTGGTTGTGAAATTTTAGCCGTTTCATCTTGCTGACGCTTTGGGTGGCGTGCTGCCACTGTTTCAGCTAATTGTTGCTCCGTTTCAGCAGAGAAAAAAGGCATACTAGTAGCTTCTGTAGGCGTTGCCTGCTTTAACAATTGGGTGCTTTGCTCCATTTGCTGCATTGCTTTTTGACAGGTTCCATTCATCTGCGTTAATAAACTCGCTGATTGCTCAAGATGTACCGCGACTTCTTGCTTGTATTGCGTTAATGCTTGCTCACTTTGATTAACTTTTTCCGCCAATTCTTTTTCGGTATTAGCTGATGATAAAAAACGGTGTACAACATAACCAAAAATGGCGCCGATAATAAATGTAATAATTCCTATTGTTGTGGGTGTCATATAAGTTTCCTGCCTTGTGTTATTGAAATTAAAACTAGAGAATATAATTTAATAAAAATTATTATTTAACGTTAATAATGAAAATAATAATCGCTTTATTGTGTAATAATATATATTAGCGCTTCTTACAAAATATATATGCACAAATTTTTTATTTTCAAGGTTGTTAAATGATTAAACTTTCTCCTCTTGCTAAGTATAAACAAGATTTACAACGTGCAGACTTTCAATATGATGCTGCGCAAGAAAATGCGGTAAAACATTTACAGCGTTTATATAACGATTTACAAAATAAACCATTAGCCGTGACAGGGTTTAAAAAAGTATTAAATCGTTGGAAACGCGTAGTTTCAAAACCTGAAACACAAGTGATTAAAGGCTTGTATTTTTGGGGTGGGGTTGGTCGTGGAAAAACTTATTTAGTTGATACTTTTTTTGACAGCTTGCCTTTTGAAAATAAAATGCGTGTGCATTTTCATCGTTTTATGCATAGAGTTCATCAAGAACTAAAGCTCTTAACGGGGCAAGCCGATCCACTTAAAATAATTGCGAAACGTTTTGCTGAAGAAACCTGTGTCATTTGTTTTGATGAATTTTTTGTCTCTGATATTACTGATGCCATGATTTTAGGTACTTTATTTGAAGAGCTTTTTGCACATCATGTTACCTTAGTGGCTACGTCGAATATTATCCCAGATAAATTATATTGGAATGGCTTGCAACGAGTTCGTTTTTTACCAGCTATTGCCTTAATTAACCAAAATTGTGAGGTGATTAATGTAGATAGTGGTATTGATTATCGCTTACGAACTTTAACACAGGCTGAGATATATTATTATCCGTTAGATAAAAAAGTCGCGTTAAATTTAACGCAGTATTTTAATCAGCTATCGACAGAAAAAGGAAAAAAAAATACGACTATAGAAATCAATAATCGTAGTTTACCCGTAGTGGCTGTTTCAGGTGGTGTGGTATATTTTACTTTTTCTGTTTTGTGTGAGTCGCCTCGTAGTCAGGATGACTATATAGAAATAAGTAATAAATATCATACTGTTATATTGGCTGGGGTGAAGCAAATGAGTGCTAGCTGTGAAGATAGTGCCCGCCGCTTTATTGCGTTAGTCGATGAATTTTATGAACGCAATGTTAAGTTGATTATATCGGCTGAAGTAGCACTTGAAGCGTTATATAAAGATGGGCGATTAACCTTTGAATTTAAACGTTGTTTATCACGTTTACAAGAAATGCAATCGTATGATTATTTGGCCAGCGAGCATCTACCCTGATATTTTGTTAAACAAGTTAACGACTCAGGTTAAATACAATCTTTTTGATTGTGAAAAATTGACCCGATTAATATCGGGTTATTACACATTTTCAGTCATAAAATCTTCTAAAAACCATGCGGCAAAATCATGTCGCCCATCAACGCTTGCTTTACTATAAATACTAGATGCTTGTTGACGTACTGTTTTCTCTTTTGTTTCGCGTACTACGCTAATCTCTTTAAAGCTCAAACCTTTAAGTAATAACATTGCGACTTCTTGTTCACTTTTTGTTAACTGCCACTGCTCAAATTGTTCATGAATGACTTGGCTGTATTGAATACGTGCAGTCATCATTTCATCGGTAATATCCTTTAGCTTTATATCACTATCTTCAAGTTTTGTTTTTAATGTTTGAATGTTTTTCGTACGCTTTCGAATATCAATAATAATAAAAATAGCCACCAAACCAGAAATTAGCACGATCATGCTTTCTTCAATAATATGCCAGTAAGGTACTCCTAAAGAAATATCGGTAAGTACATCAAAAAAATTTAACGTCATTATAACCAATAAAATAGTCGCAATTAGTTTGTCTTTCATAAAAACTCACTTTAAATCATCCGAAGCTATTAAATATAGATAAAGGCAGTAAAAACAAGATGCTATATTGTCAATGGACATTTGTACTATAGGGGGAAAATAACAAATGCCTGATGTAATAACTAAATATATCGATATTATGCCTTCAAAATAGATTTTTGATAAGCAGAATATATATGTTTAAAAGGAAAGGGTTTAAAAATAAAATATTACGAGGGCTTGGACTTGGTACTTTGTTGTTATCAACAAGCTATTGCACCTTTGCGAATAGTTCTATCAAAGAGCTCAGTAATAAAGTTGACAGTAACCAGCAATATATTACTCACAATAGTATTAAGTCAATAAAGCTGTCTGACGTACTTGATGCCGCAATTGTACAACAAGAGCTATATCAAAAAATACAAAAAAACAGCTTAACCAATGTGTCTTCCCCAGCGGAGTTTAAGTTAAATAAATCCTCTACTTGGTTAGCATCATCTCCCTCTGTTGCCGTTAACTATTTAAAGAGTGATCGACAATTGGGTACTGATGAATTAGAAATGGCGATTAATTTACCTATTAAATCGACTTTTCAAGCGAGTATTGATGATGCTTTAGTAACATCAAGCCAGAGATTGAGTCATCTTTTTTCGAGTAATTTACGCTTGCAGCTATCGGGATTGATTAGAGAGCATATCTGGAATATTGAAATAGCTAAAATGCAGCTTAATACTTTACAACAAAAAAGTGATTTTCTTGAAAAATTAAAGCAACAATACCAACAGTTATTTCAATCAGGTGTTGTAACTCAATACCCTTTGTTGTTAATAAAACAAGAAATGTTGGATAGCAAAATAGAGCAGCTATCGTTAAAGCAACAAATAAAAACGACCTTGTCACAGTATCAAGCTGTAACGGGGTTATGTGTGTTACCTAAAAATATTCATGAGCAATTTGCTATTGAAAATATAAATATTACAGAGTTGATCACACAGCATCCTTTATTTAAAAAGTTACAATATCATTGGTTTGAGCAATTACAGCGTTTGAAACTAGCGAGTAATAAAGCTGAGCCTTGGAAAATTTCTTTAACGGCAAAAAATTTAGACAATAGTAATTATCAAGAAACCCAAATAGGTATTGGTGCAGAAGTCGCATTAACTTTGTTTGATACTGAAAGACAAGGGTTAAATAATGAATGGCAAGAAGCCAAAGTAAACTATGACTTAGCACGTAGTCAATTATACCTTGAGTTGAAACAAAACTTACAGAAGGTGCTTAATCAACAAGATACATTGGTACAAAAACAACAATTATTAGAAAAAAGTAAAACACTTTCAAAAGATATTATTAAAGAAACACAGCTTTTGATTAATGCAAATCAGATAGATCAAAGTCAAGCTATTCGTAGGATGCTTGCTGCTTTTACTACCAAAACTCATTTTCAATTAAACCAACTTCTTCTACAAAAAAATACAGCGATGTTGAAGCAAGCATCAGGAATTTCTCTATGAATCAGCTAATAAAAAAATCATCTACATTGATGCGCGTTTCAAAGTCGTCAATAAAGCCTTTAACAACAAGTTTTATTGTTGCGGCATTAACCTTATTACCAACAACGATGGTTTCAGCTACCAATTTGAATTTAGACCAACTAGGGCAATATAACTTTACCTTTGATAAAGTGGCGCAAGTTAAATATGTATCAGGCTCCAATGTACTTGCGGCCGTAACAGAAAAACAAGGTGAAAATTTTTCAGTATTTTTACCTTTTTCGGTACAACAAGTTAACTACATGGTTAGTAATGGGCAAACAGTGACCAAAAACCAGCCAATAGCCTATTTAACGGGCTACGATGTACATCACTTTCTTGATGAGTTTGAAGCAGCAAAACAACTTTTTGAAAATGCTAACCAGCAATATCAATCAAGTAAACGTTTGTATAATCAAAAAGCATTATCTCAATCTAAGTGGGTTGCCATTAGCCAGCATTATTTTGCTGCTAAACTGCGCTTTGAACATTTACATCATTACAAATCATTTTTACATATTGATGACAATGAAAAAATATCCATTATTGCGCCTACATCTGGAGTGCTGCGCTATGCGTTGTCTTCAACATCACAACCTTTAATTGCAAAAAATGAGGGGGAGTTGTTATTTGATGTGATTCCAACATCTGCAATTCGCTTAAAGGTGAATGTACCCATTACAAATCTTGTTAACTTGAACTATTTCAACCTTGTAAGGCAAAAATGTAAATTAGCACTAGATAATAAAGAGCAAGTGATTAATGGTTTTACTGTTGCTGTATGGTCTAAAAGTGTTGTTGATAACTCAACGTGTCAATTATCGCTAGGGCAGAATGTGGTCGTAACACCTATTTATGATCAACAAGCGTATAGGATAAAAAAATCTGCTGTATTTGAGTTTAAAAATCAAAATTATATTGCGATTAAAGAACCTGAACAAAATCAGTTAACACTGGTTGCAGTAACCTTACTTAATTCAACCAACGAAGATTATATTTTTAGCAGTGTTGAGCCGATAATTAACCAACAAGTACTCGTAACATCAGTCAGTGCGATTCAAGGTGTATTACTTGAATTAGGGGGTGAGTAGTGTTGCAATCACTGATTAAGTTTTCTTTGTCACAACGATTATTCGTTAGCATTATTGCGCTAATTGTAGTGATTATAGGTGCAAAATCTTGGCTCAATATTCCTATTGATGCTTTTCCTGATATTTCACCTACACAAGTGAAAATAGTGCTTAAAGCGCCAGGTATGACATCGGTTGAAATAGAATCTCAAGTGACTCGTATTATTGAAACAGAGTTACTTGGTATTCCTGCGCAAGAAATGTTGCGTTCAACCACTAAGTATTCAATTACCGCTATTACTATTGATTTTGAACAAGGTACTGACATTTATTGGGCTCGTCAGCAAGTGAATGAGCGTTTAATGAATATATGGTCATCTTTACCTAAGAATATCAGTGGTGGCATGGCTCCAATGAGTACACCGCTGAGTGAAATGTTTATGTTCAGCGTTGAAAACCCTAATTTATCGCTGACTCAGAGACGAGAATTACTTGATTGGCAAATTAGGCCGCTATTAAGAACGGTTGCTGGCGTTGCAGATGTAAATAGCTTAGGAGGTTATGTAAAAACCTTTGAAATTAGCCCTGATATTTTAATTATGGCGCAATTAAAAATATCATTTAGCGACATTGAGCAAGCATTAGCAAATAATAATATTAATGGCGGTATCGGACGATTAATTAAAGGTAATGATACCTTAGTTTTACGCACACAAGGGCGTTTAACTCACCTTGCCGATTTAGAAAAACTTATTATTAAATCAGTTACTAAAAAAGGTCAAGGCAATAAAGTTATTCGTTTAAGTGATATAGCTACCGTTAATATAGGGCATTTAACACGTTATGGTGCGGTAACAAAAGATGGTAAAGAAACCGCACAAGGGTTAATTATTGCTTTAAAAAATAGTAACACTGCGCAGGTAGTTAGAAATGTAAAAGCAAAACTTGCTGAAATTGCACCATCATTGCCTAAAGGTACACAAATTAATGTGTTTTATGATCGCTCAAACTTGATTGATACTGCTATTAGCACCATTACCAGCGCATTGGCTCAAGCGGTTATTTTAGTGATTATTTTGTTAGCGATATTTTTAGGTGATTTACGTTCATCTATTGTGGTGTCGTTATCTTTACCACTTGCTGCATTGATGACATTTATTTTAATGAATTACTTCAATCTTTCTGCCAATTTAATGAGTTTAGGCGGACTGGTGATAGCTATAGGTATGCTGGTTGATGCCTCGGTGGTCATTGTTGAAAACATCGTTAATCAACTTTCAAAGAATAAGTCATTACCACGTTTACACGTTATTTACCGCGCCTGTAAAGAAGTAGCGGTGCCTGTTGTAGTGGGCACTATTATTGTGTTGATTGTCTTTTCACCTTTACTGACGTTAACGGGGTTAGAAGGTAAATTGTTTACACCAGTCGCACTTACTATTGTTTTTGCCATGATCAGTGCTTTACTTTTATCGTTAACCATCATTCCTATTATGGCGTCTTTTTTACTTAAAGATGAGGCGGTTAAAGATCCTAAAATGGTTACCGTAATGCAACACTTTTATAAGCGCACATTAACTAAAATGTTAGCAGCACCTAAAGTGTTTGTGTTCAGCATTAGCGCAATATTAGTGCTAAGTGGTGTATTATTTATGGGGTTAGGGAAAAGCTTTATGCCATTACTAGACGAAGGGGATATTATCGTTCAGTTAGAAAAATCGCCTAGTATTTCTTTACAGGCATCAATTGATTTAGATGAACAAATAGAGCGCATACTATTAGAGAGAGTACCTGAGATAAAACAAATAGTTGCAAGAACAGGTTCTGATGAACTTGGGCTTGATCCTATGGGCTTAAATGAAACGGATGTTTTTATGGAGCTTGCCCCTAGTGATGAATGGCGTTTTGAAACCAAAGCTGAACTTGTACAAGCAATTCGGGAAGTATTAGTAGAATTTCCAGGGATTAATATTGGTTTTACTCAACCCATTCAAATGCGTGTATCTGAAATGTTAACAGGTAGCACGGGTGATGTTTCAATAAAAGTATTTGGCAATGATGTTAACATATTGGCTAAATTGGCGAATGACATTGCTGAAGTTACTAATAAAGTGACAGGGAGTGCTGATGTGCAAGCAGCTTTAATTGAAGGTGGTAAGTATCTTAATATTGAGCTTATTCCTGAAGTTGCCATGCAAGCAGGAATGACAGTAAAAGAATTGTCGATGTTTTTAAAATCTCAGTTAGAAGAATACACAGTATCTGAAATTTTACAGGGTAATAAATCTACAGCAGTTGTGTTAAGTAATCATACTAACGTGAGTGTAAATAAACACGTAACAGCCAAAAGCATTACTTCGTTAGCTGAATTAAAAAATATAATGGTGTTAATGCCTGATCATAGTTTAATGACTTTAGAAACGATTGCCAATATTAGTTTTAAAAATGGCCCTTTACTCATTGAGCGTGAAAAGGGCAATCGTTTTGTTTCTATTAGTACCAATGTTGTTGGACGAGATGTTGTTGGCTTTGTTGATGAATTAAATCAACAAATAAGTCAAAAAGTTATTATGCCAAGTGGTTATACATTAGTGTTTGGTGGTGAATTTGAAAGTCAGCAGCGAGCAACTAAAAACTTATTAATTGTAGTACCTGCAGCTTTAATACTCATTTTCATTATTTTATTTACTACTTTTAATTCTTTAACAAAGTCAGCACTGATCCTAGCAAATATACCTTTTGCGGTTATGGGAGGTATTATCGCTTTATATATTAGTGGTGAATATCTTTCTGTTCCAGCCTCTGTAGGTTTTATTGCTTTATTAGGTGTTGCTGTTGCTAATGGCGTGGTAATGGTCAGTTATTTTGAACAAACAAAAATGCTGATTAATGATTTAAATCATAGAGTCATTGATGGTGCTAATCGTCGTTTAAGACCTATTTTAATGACAGCATCTACAGGAATGTTTGGTTTGATCCCTTTAGCTTTTGCTACAGGACCAGGAGCTGAAATTCAAAAACCGTTAGCAATAGTGGTCATTGGTGGTTTGATCACATCAACCATCACTACCTTGTATTTATTACCATTATTTTATGCGCGCATGGAGCGCTTTATGGAAGATAGAATGAAGAGTAAAGTATGTAATAGCGCTAACCTTATAGAAAACACAGGGCAGTAATGTGGAGCATAGTATGAAGTATCAGTTTGACGATCAGAAAAGTGCTAATTTGGCGCAAAAAGAACAGTTATTTATTTTAATCTCACCAAAAGAATTAAAAGATGACTTAGTAGATGCACTTATCGCGATGGAGCAAATAACAGGTTTTAACTTAAAAAAAATGAGCGGTTATAGTAAAGAGCATAGCCATTTTAATATTACTGAGCAGGTAGAAGGATATCGCGAATTATTTCAATTTGAAGTGTTGGTGAAAATGGAAGATAAAACAGCATTAATGCAAAAGTTATCTCCTATTTGCCAATCCGCCAATTTACGGTTTTGGTTTTTACCCATCAGTGATAGTGGGCACTTTTAAAAGTATTTACGCATCTTAATGATGAGTTGCAGTAAAAGCAGGAGATAACTGAATAAGTCGTTGTAAATTAATTAGCGTATCAACATATTAATGGCTTACTTTTTCATAGTTAATAAATAGCCTATTAATAAACAGAATATGTTACTAGCGACATTGGAGTGGAATCAGGTTGATATTTTTTACATTAATTTACTCATTCTAATATCCACTTTATCAAATAGCAGTATAAAGTTAATTTTTTTATATAAGATTAAAAATTAAGCGTGATCTTTAAAATAACTTTCTGTATAATCTTGCGCTCCCAACGTTACACTGTTTTAGTATTAAGCTAAAACAATGGGCTCGATACTCGAAGGGGTAGTGCGTAGCCTCAATTAACCAATAATTTAATAGGTAACTACTAAATTATTATTTATGTAACATTTTTAAAATATGGGTTTTTTAATGAAAACTTTTGTAGCAAAACCAGAAAGCGTTAAACGCGAATGGTTCTTAGTGGACGCCGAAGATAAAACTTTAGGTCGTATCGCTACTGAAATTGCAACTCGCTTACGCGGGAAGCATAAACCAGAATATACTCCTCATTGTGATACTGGCGATTACATCGTTGTTATTAACGCTGAAAAAGTAAAAGTTACTGGTAACAAAGCGAAAGGTAAAATTTACTACTCGCATACTGAATTCCCTGGTGGCTTAAAGCAAATTAGCTTTGAAAAACTAATTGAAAAAGCACCTGAGCGTGTTATTGAATTCGCAGTAAAAGGTATGTTACCTAAAGGTCCTTTAGGTCGTGAAATGTACCGTAAGTTAAAAGTGTATGCCGGTGCTGAGCACAAGCATACTGCACAACAACCACAACTTTTGGAGCTTTAAGCAATGGCTGATAATCAATATTACGGTACTGGTCGTCGCAAGAGCTCAACTGCTCGTGTGTTCATGAAAGCTGGTAACGGTGCAATTACAATTAACAAACGTGATATTTCTGAGTACTTTGGTCGTGAAACGGCTCGTATGGTTGTTCGTCAACCATTAGAACTTGTTGAAATGTTAGAAAAATTTAACTTTAATATTACTGTTGTTGGTGGTGGTATTTCAGGTCAAGCTGGTGCAATTCGTCACGGTATTACTCGTGCATTAATGCAATACGATGAAACTTTACGTGGTGCTCTACGTCAAGCTGGCTTCGTTACGCGTGATGCTCGTAAAGTTGAACGTAAGAAAGTTGGTTTACATAAAGCACGTAAAAAACCACAATTCTCGAAACGTTAATTTTTATGCTCTGCATTTAGAAAATATAATTATAAAAAACCGACAAATGTCGGTTTTTTTATGTCTTTAATTTATTCACTTCCTTTACATATTTAAATTCTTGACCTAATTTTAAGTAAAAATAATGTGTGCAAGTAAACCGTTCTAAATAATAACTAATATCACATTTTTAATAGTAATAATTCTCATTACTTGGGTGATTAGATTGTAGCTGATTATATAAGTAAAATAATTACTGAAATAATACTCTAAATCAGTAAATTACCTTGTAAAAATAAAGCTATTTCTTTATGATCGTAAAGATTTTGTAGTGATTTTTTTTGTGTTTTTTATTTGAACAATAATAATAATTTTAGTGTTTTTTAGTAAAAATGAGTTTTGTTTAAATAAAACTAATTTGGAGAGTTTGAATGAGCAATGTGCCAGTTGATAATGGCCGTAGACGCTTTTTAACTGTTGCTACTTCGGTAGTCGGTGGTGTAGGTGTTGTCGGTTGGGCTGTGCCTTTTATTAGATCTTGGAACCCCAGCGAACGTGCGAAAGCAGCGGGCGCTCCGGTTGAAATCAATGTAGGTAAAATAGAAAAAGGCCAGATGATTCGTGCTGAATGGCGAGGTAAGCCAGTATATATCGTTCGCAGAACAGAAAAAATGTTGGCAGAACTTAAATTGCCTGATATTAGCGACAGATTACGAGATCCTAATTCAGAAGAGCCGCAGCAGCCACCTTATGCAAAAAACATTAATCGCTCAATTAAGCCTGAATTTTGGGTTGGTTTAGGGGTTTGTACTCATTTAGGTTGTGCGCCAACTTATGAAAAAGATACGATGGAAGAGCATGTTAAAGGCCTAGACAATGGTTTTTTCTGCCCTTGTCATGGTTCAACATATGATCTTTCTGGTCGTGTATTTCAAGGGGTTCCTGCACCATTAAACTTAGTGGTTCCCGATCATTCATATATTTCAGAAGACACGCTATTAATTGGTGTTAGTCAAGGAGAGGTATAATGTTATCAAATTTTATGGCTTGGATTGACAAACGTTTACCTGTGACCGATGCGTGGAATAAACATTTAGCTCAGTATCCAGCACCTAAAAACTTTAATTTTTGGTATATTTTTGGTTCGCTGGCTATTTTAGTATTAGTTAACCAGCTACTTACTGGTATTTGGTTAACCATGGATTATAATCCATCGGGTGAAGGAGCATTTGCTTCTGTTGAATATATAATGAGAGATGTAGATTATGGTTGGTTGTTGCGTTATATGCATTCAACTGGTGCATCAGCATTTTTCATTGTTATATATATGCATATGTTCCGTGGCTTAATGTACGGTTCTTATCAAAAACCACGTGAGTTATTGTGGTTATTCGGTATGTTAATTTTCTTAGCCTTGATGGCTGAAGCCTTTATGGGATATTTATTGCCTTGGGGTAATATGTCATATTGGGGTGCGCAAGTAATTATTTCTTTATTTGGTGCTATTCCCGTCATTGGTGATGATTTAACTCTTTGGATCCGTGGTGATTATGTTATTTCAGGTGCCACATTAAATCGATTTTTTGCCTTGCACGTTGCTGCGATTCCACTGGTTTTAGTGGTACTAGTTTTCTTCCATATTTTAGCTTTACATGAAGTTGGTTCTAACAACCCTGAAGGTACTGATATTAAAAAACCTAAAGGTAGCATTCCAAAAGAAGAGCAAAGTAAATTTAAATTCCATAAAAACTATACTGATAAATATGACATTGTTGATTCGGTGCCATTTCATCCCTATTATTCAGTTAAAGATATTATGTATGTAGTCGCCTTTATCTTTATCTTTTGTTGGGTTATGTTTTTCCATCCGGATGGTGGCGGTTACTTTATGGAAGCGCCAAACTTTGAACCTGCAAATGGTTTAAAAACACCTGAGCATATTGCACCTGTTTGGTATTTTGGTCCTTTCTATACTATTTTACGTATTATTCCTAGCAAAGGCATTGGCGCTATTGGTATGTTCTCTGCGATTATTGTTTTATTTTTATTACCTTGGTTTGACCGTGGTGTAGTAAAATCATTGAAATATCGTAGCAAACTTCATACCTTTAACCTTATTCAATTCGCTATTAGTTTTATCGTATTGGGTGTGTTGGGTACTAAGCCACCTTCACCCATGAATAATAT
>WGGB01000200.1 GCA_015491935.1 Alteromonadaceae bacterium | reverse complement strand
GTCATTAGCGAAGTGTTTCCGCCTGAAGCTGTGGTATCAATGCTAACGGTTTTTTCGGTGATCAAACGCTGAATTAAATTATCATAATATTCAGAGCTGATCACAGGTAAAATAGCACCACTGCGTTGCGCTAGTTTTTCTGCCATATAAGCACGACGATGGCATTGGCTGTCAACAACGACACCCGCAAGTCTTGGATGCTCTAACATGGCTTCTAAATGTGCTAATTTCGCTACTTGTAAAACACCACGACTGGCACCTGTGCTGTTAAATTTATCAACAAAAGCTTGCGCTTCGTTATAAAACAAGTCTGACACTACGGTGATCACAGTATTACCCGTGGCTAAAGCCGTAACAAGTGACAATGCCCAAAAATGAAAGCTCACGTCTTTATCGGCAAAACATATAATCGTACCGCGATTTTCTAAATACAACACATTAGACTCACCTGTTGGCCCAGGTAATACTGTCGGCGTTTTTAAATGCTTTTCAATCGCGATTAACTGCGCGCGAGCATCGGCTAAGGTGCTATGTAAATCATCTGCTAGGTCGTCAACTATGTCAACATGAGCTATTTTAGCCAGTAATTGACGAACATGAGAAACCCGAGTATTTAAGTCGGTTAAGCGCCATGTTTGCTCTGCACTTGCCGCTTTTTCAACAATAACATTAGCTTGTGCTATGGCTTGGTCATCACTAGCAAGTGGCGCAATATCTGCGATTATTTCTGCTTTGTTGGTGGCTTTTTCTTGTACTAAGCGTGTTAAGTAGTTTGGCCCACCTGCTTTGGGTCCCGTACCTGACAAACCTCGACCGCCAAAGGGTTGTACGCCAACCACAGCACCGATCATATTACGATTAATATAAATATTACCTGCGCGTGAGCGTTGCGCTAATTCTTCAGCACGGTGTTCAATACGGGTATGAATACCCATAGTTAGCCCAAAGCCAGTGCTATTAATTTTATCAACCACACTCTTAACTTCGCCTGCTTTAAAACGCACAATATGCACACAAGGGCCAAAGACTTCACGGTGTAATACACTAATATCATCAATTTCATATAAACGTGGTGCGAAAAAGAAGTGACCCTTATTTTCATGAAGATCATCGTTAACATCAGCTGAAAATTCACATTGATACAACAATTTACCATGCGTTTCCATATACTTAGCATGATCGTTTAATGAAGCTAATGCTTTCGCGTCAATTACAGGCCCAACATCGGTTGATAATTGTGCAGGGTCGCCAATATGTAATTCAGCCAGCGCTCCTTTAAGCATGGTAATCACTTTATCGGCAATTTCTTCTTGTACGAATAACACCCGTAATGCCGAACAGCGTTGACCAGCACTTTGAAAACCTGAGGAAATAACATCATCAACCACTTGCTCTGGCAGGGCGGTTGAGTCAACCACCATACAGTTTTGACCGCCTGTTTCAGCAATTAATGGTACTTGATCACCTTTACGTTCAGCTAAGGTTTGTGAAATACGCGTACCCGTTTCGGTAGAACCCGTAAACATTACCGCTTTTATACGTGTGTCGGGAATGATGACACTACCTACTTGACTACCACGAGCAATGACCGCTTGTACAACATTTTTTGGCATACCCACTTGTTGCATTAGCTCAATGGTGCGTAAGGCAATTAAGCCGGTTTGCTCGGCAGGTTTGGCAATAACCGTATTACCTGTAGCAATAGCCGCAGCAACTTGCCCTAAGAAAATGGCTAAGGGAAAATTCCACGGACTAATACATAACACTACTCCACGCGCTTCAAGACGATCATCTTGCGCTAATTCAATCGCTTTAGCAGCATAATAACGACAAAAATCTATGGCTTCACGCACTTCATCAATACCATCTTGAGCCACTTTACCCGCTTCTTTTATACAAAATGCAATGAGCTCCTCTCGGTTTTCTTCTAGTGCATCCGCAATACGCTCTAATAATGCCGCACGTTCACTCACGACAGTATTAGACCAAGCGCTAAAAGCCGCTTGCGCATTATCAATAAGCTGTAACATTTGTGCTTCGTTGTGGTGCTGGTGATAGCCAATTATTTCTTGATGATTGGCAGGATTACGCACCGCATTAGCACCTTCTGGCAACTCATTTTCATTCAATAGATGTTCTTCAAACCAGTGATTTAATTTCACTTTTAACGGGGTGATTTGGTTAACATCTGTTAAGTCTAAACCGTTAGAATTACGACGTTCGTCGCCAAACATCGCGCTAGGTTTAACAATTTGTTTATTGTATTTTTGTGTTAAACGCTGGGTTTTTTCAACGGGATCTTCAAGCAGAGTTTCTACAGGTTTAGTGTCATCGACAATGGCATTAACAAACGAAGAGTTCGCGCCATTTTCTAATAAACGGCGCACTAAATAGGCAAGTAAATCTTCATGATGACCACAAGGCGCATAAATTCGGCATTGAATTTTATCGTTTGACACCACTTGGTCATATAAAGAATCACCCATGCCATGCAAACACTGAAATTCAAAATTATCAGTTTCACCCTTAGCTAATTCAATAATAGTGGCGGCAGTATAAGCATTATGGGTAGCAAATTGCGGATAAATAGTATCACGATATTCAAGCAATTTATTTGCACAAGCATGATAAGACACATCGGTAGACGATTTACGGGTAAAGACAGGAAAATGTTCCATACCGTCTTTTTGCGCATTTTTAATTTCGCTATCCCAATACGCGCCTTTAACTAAACGCACCATCATTTTGCGATTAACGCGCAAGGTTAGATGGCGTAACCATTCAATCACAAAAATAGCGCGCTTTTGATAAGCTTGCACAGCTAAGCCAAAACCATCCCAGCCCGCTAATTCACTATCACTAAATACAGCTTCAATAATATCAAGCGAAATATCTAAACGTTCTGACTCTTCCGCATCTATGGTTAGACCAATGTCATAACTTTTTGCCAATAAACAAAGCGCTTTTACTTTCGGTACTAATTCACTCATAACTCGTGCTTGGTGAGTAAATTCATAACGCGGATGCAGTGCAGACAACTTAATTGAAATACCTGGAGACTTTATCGACCCACGAGCGTTTGCGGCTTTACCGATAACATGAGTGGCATATTTATAAAGCTCAAAATAACGTTCTGCGTCTGCCATGGTACGCGCACCTTCTCCCAGCATATCATAAGAATATACATAACCTTTTTGTTCTTTTTCTACCGCACGCTCAGTGGCTTCTTCAATAGTTTCGCCCATAACGAACTGTTTACCCATAATTTTCATGGCAAAGTTCATTGATTTACGAATAACAGGTTCGCCTAAACGACCAATCGCTTTTTTTAATAAACCAAAACGGTGTTGATTACGATCATCGGCATAATTCACCATGCTACCGGTAACAAGCAAGCCCCAAGAAGAGGCATTAACAAATAAAGACTCGCTTGAACCTAAATGAGCACTCCATTGTCCTTGTGATATTTTATCTCGAATAAGTGCATCTTGGGTCGTTTTGTCTGGCACTCGTAATAACGCTTCCGCCAAGCACATTAATACCACACCTTCTTCAGATGATAATGAATATTCGTTTAACAAAGCATCAATAGCGCCGTTACCTTCTTGATCGCGACGAATTTGTAAAACCATTTTTCGCGCTCGCTCCCACGCGAGACTACGCGCAGCAGGATTGACATCAGCTAAGGGTAAAATGTGATCAACAGCCAATTCTTCATCAAGACGATAAAAGTCACGAATTTTCTGGCGAATAGGGCAGTCAGTTATTAATGAATCTTTAAAAAGCATAATGTTACCTATTGGGTATAAGACCAATCACACAAACTAGGAGATCAGTGCTACTTGTTAAAATAAAGGTTTTGTTTTCGGTTGTTTTTGCTACACAAGCATTGAATACTTATTTATACAGACTAGTGTAAATTTAATTTTTTGTATTTTAGAGAAAACTAACCAGAATTTCTTAGCTATATTTAAAAAAAGACCATAGATAATACTGCAAAATGGAAAAAACACAGACAATAATATTGTACGTATATTTTTATAAACATAAAAATAAAGATAGCAGAACCTAGATAAATAAAAAAAAATCAAATGAACCAAGTGGGAAGAAACTCAATTCATTTGATTTTAAAAAGCATTTAAGCGTGGAATCGGGTATTAATTAGCGCCCCAAATAGCGTCAATATATTCAGGATGGTCAATAAATGGATTACGATTACCTTGATGTGTAAAAGCATTATTATTGCGATCTATCTCTTTTTGGCTTACAGGATCATTAGCACTCCAACGTAACAACAGATCTAACTGCCACTGTTCGAATACATGACCACTCGTGCCATCTAATACTGCATCGCTATAGGTAGTATTATTTTGCCAGCTACCAATCACATTTTCATAGCGTGTAGCAACATAGAAATAAGCACGAGCTAAATCACCTTTAAACTCATCAATGGGTTCAAATACAGTACCGTTATAACCCAGTGTAGTAATTGCCGAACCTAATTTACTACCATTGCTTGATGTAAAGGTTGCACTGGCTACTTCACCATAAGGAAAACTACTGCGTTTAGAATTAACATAACCGTCGGTTGCAAAAATAAAATGCACATCTGAATTCATTGGCTCATTTGCACCACCAAACCAACTACGCGGAAAAGAATGTTCACGATTATAACAGCCGCCTTCTCCCTTATAAGTACCACATTGATCAGTCACTTTAGTGT
>WGGB01000199.1 GCA_015491935.1 Alteromonadaceae bacterium | reverse complement strand
GTTTATTTAGCTTTATTATCTTCATAATTACTCTATCTTTTTCAATTCTGGCTTGGTTAAATTAATAACAGGGTAATAAATTTATTCATTCTTTTACTAATAACGTCATATTAGGTATTTGTTTTACTGGTGTGTGAGCATATAAAGATCATATGCTCACTTTTATTCCTTTATAAAATAGAATATTTTTTTATAAGCAACATAAATAAGTTAGTTGCTTATAAAGTTAATGTTCTTTTTTTAACGTCGATAATAATTTATAAATCAACGGCATAACTAAAGTTACCAAAGGAATCTGTACCAATAGCCCCGAAATTATTGCCACGGCTAAAGGTTGCTGCATTGCAGAGCCTTGACCCAAGGCTAAAGCTAGTGGAAATAATGCTAATATAGCGGCAACCGTGGTCATGGTTATCGGTCTTAAGCGATTAAGGCCTGCTTTTAGTAATGCTTCTTGGCGGTTTATCCCTTGTTTTAGTAATTCATGATATTCAGAAAAATAGAAAATAGACACTTCGGTTACTATCCCCAAAATCATGGTCATGCCCATAATTGCAGTAATATTTAGCTCAATGCCTGTTAGCCATAAGCCCATAAAAACAGCGGGCATTGCCAATAAAGGTGAAATAATAATCGCAATCGCGGCAGCAAAGTCTTCGTATAAAAACAATAATAATAAAAATACTAAGGCGATGGCGGCCATAAATACTGCTATTAACCCTTCAAAGGCTATTTGTTGTTGTTTATATAATCCGCCCAATTGGTAATATTGATCATTTTGTAATATCCCCGATTGTTTAATGCTTGTTTTTATCTCGCTAATCGTTGAGCCTAAATCTCGACCACTAATACGTGCAGTAACGGCAACCATTCGTTTTAAATTATCGCGGTTTATTTGTACCTGACCCGTTGCTATCGTTACCTTAGCGATGCGTTTTAAAGGAAATTTATGACCGTTTGCCGCTTGTAACCAAACACGATTAATAGCGTTGATATTTTTTCTGTCCTTTAGTGGCAACCACACCCTAACATCAATAAGTTTTAAGCCTTGCTGAATTTGTGTGGTGACATCTCCTGTAAACCAAGTGTTTAATTGTTGAGTGACAAATTCAGGATCAACCCCTTCAAGTGCGGCTTTATCTCGATCGATAGCTATATTTATCGCATCTCCAGACGGAAAAATACCATCTTTTATATCAACTACACCCGATATTTTGCCGATCAACTTGGCTATTTTCGGTGCCGTTGCTAACAATGCTTGTTGATCATCCCCATAAAGTTTAATTTCTATCGGTTGTGGTACTGCCGTTAAATCGCCTATTAAGTCTTCCATTAACAGCGCCATTTCTATTTCAATACCAGGTACTTTTAATTCAATGTTCGTGCGAATATCATCCATAATGTTTTCAATATCTGGGCGAGGAAAACCTTTTAGTCGAATAAAATAATCACCTTCGTTGGCTTCGGTTAAGCTGCCACCAAGTTGTAAGCCTGTGCGTCTTGAATAAGTTTCGACATATTGATTTTTTTGTATTATTTTTTCTATTTGCTGGAGTAAACGATCTGTTTCTGCCAGAGAAGTGCTGGGTGGTGCGACATAATCTAAGATAAAGCCACCTTCATCCATTTTTGGCATAAACCCAGAGCCAACGTGGTTAAATGAAAAATACCCCATAAAAACAAGAGGAATAATGCCTAACAATACCAACCATGGTTTAATAAATAATTGCTTCATTAGGTTTTGATAACGCTTTAAAATAGCATTAAATACTTTACCACTATCTTCTTTTTCAGCATCATGCTGAGAGAGTAAGTGTTCTGCAATTAACGGCACAGCAAGCCATGCTAGTAGAAAAGAAATAATCAAGCTACTTGCCATGGTTAATGACAAGGCTTTGAAAAAAGCGCCCGTTACACCTGAAAGAAAGGCTAACGGTGCAAAAATAATAATCGTCGCTGCAGAAGACCCCGTTAAAGGTTTAGTAAATTCAATTGCTGCATTGCGAATAGTGAGTGCTGTATTGCCATTTATACCGTTATTTCTTTCCCGTAAACGCCGTACAATGTGTTCAATCATAACAATGGCATCGTCAACAATTAAGCCGACTGCTGCTGCCATACCGCCTAAGGTCATAATATTAAAACTCATATTAAGCACAGTAAGTAGTAATACTGTTGTCGCTAGTACTGCGGGTACAATAATTATGGCAATTAAGGTGATTTTTAAACTACGTAAAAATACTAACAAGACTAAGGCGGCTAAGATAATCCCGATAATAATAGCATCGCGAACGCTCTTACCCGCTTCAGTGATCAGCTGACTTTGATCATACCAATTAGCTAAGGCAATAT
>WGGB01000198.1 GCA_015491935.1 Alteromonadaceae bacterium | reverse complement strand
TAAGTGCAGAAAATGACATGGTTGCCTCAGGTTTTGCTATTACAAAACACATAAAAAAAGAGAAAATTAAAAGCGTTAACGCCAGCCACCTAGTATAACAATAAAAGCAACACTATTATGACCAAAATAATTAATGCTTTTCAGTTGGCGCTTTAAATTCAAAAACTACTTCATAATGCCCTTTAAATTGCTGTTTTGGTTGATAGCGCCATTGCCGTAATGCTTTCTTTAGCGCGTAAATCTAGTATCGTTCTTCTTGTGTCAGCTGTTTATATTTCATTAAAGCAATTTCCTTTGGCGAGAAAATGGCCGAATTATAGCAGCTGACTATTCAAACTCTGAAATTGCACTTATTATCCGAATTTAGGTTTGAATATCCATTCAAATAGCAACTAAAAACACGTTGCTTATAAATAAAACGAACGAGGTAATAAAAAGGGGTTAAATTATTTTATTTATTTTTTAATTGTTGAGAAAACATCAGCCATATTGAAAAAAATGCCTATTTGTACTATGATCCACGCTCATTTTAAACACAGATAACAAGCTTGTTATCAACTATTTAATCGAGAAGATTTATGAGCGATACTTTACCTCCTTGTCCAAAATGCCAATCTGAATATGTTTATGCGGATCAAAATATGCTGATCTGTCCTGAATGTGCGTATGAATGGGATCCAAATGAAGTTGTTGTAGATGAAGATGCTATTATCTTAAAAGACTCTGTCGGTAACTTGTTAGCCGAAGGCGATAAAGTAACGGTAGTTAAAGATTTAAAAGTTAAAGGTTCTTCATTAGTGTTAAAAGTTGGCACTAAAGCAACAATTAAACGCTTTGTTGATGGCGATCACGATATTGACTGTAAAGTAGATGGTCAAGGTGACATGATGCTTAAATCTTCGGTTGTGAAAAAAGCTTAACTTTATTAAGCTATTTAAAAAGAATTTTAACTAAGTCTATTCTAAATTATCCCCCTCACGGTTAAGAAGCTGATGATAAATTATTATATGTCAGCTTTTTTTACAATATAAGTTTATTTTTTAAAATAAAATTGCTATTAGTTTGAAATCGTTTGACACTTTATCATTGGTGTTATTTTTGCTTTGTATTATTTGTTGTTGATTTATTACACAAATAGAAAAGGAAAAAATATAATGAAATTAAGAATGATTTTAGCAGTAATAACCTTATCAGCTTACAGTTTACTTAATGTTGCCAATGCGCATATTGTTGCATTTGGTTGGAAAGATTTAGGTAACGGCACCATATCTATGTATGGCCAACATTGGCATGGCAACCAAACAACTCCGTCTTCTGCTAATGGTGGTGTACGCATTGGTGTTTGGGATCCTGCTCTTACAGCCGCAAACCAAAACACTGCATCTTGGCAGTTATTTCAATGGACTAGCCTCATTAATGATATGGGTGGTAATGCCGCAGCAAATGATGCGCTTGTTGCCGCTGGCACATTAGATGGTTATGCTACAGACCCAAGTAACTGGTCAAGTAACAATTTTCACAATGATTGGTTTGTTACTAGTCCATTAGTATTAGGCAATGGAACTTGGGGATTATTTACGGGTACAAATTGTTGTATTGACACTATGTCTAGACCTGGTTTATTTACCATCTCTGGCATTTCAAGTGTACCTGGTGGCACAGGACCTGGTAATCCTGTACCAGAACCATCAACTCTTGCTATTTTTGCACTAGGTATAATGGCCTTAGCCTCACGTCGATTTAAGAAAAAATCTTAAACTTTAAGAGTAAGTAAGCCTTCAAAAAAACATCAATTATTATTGGTGTTTTTTTTATACCATTTCATATAAGTAAGTGCTCAATGATTGCGCAGAAAAAATTAGCGAGGCATTAAATCTAAAGCCTTCTCTACCCGATAAAGGCTACAAAACATACAGAGTGCAAGGCCAATGCTGGAGCATCTTGTCCTGAACAACCATTCACTTCAATCAATACCTTGCTTTTAAGCCTTTTAACTCTATCCTTTTAATTATCGCTGAATGGGAAAGAACTTAATCCACTTGGTGTAAAAAGGTTTTTAATGAGGCTTTTAAAGACCTTTTTTATGTAGATAAAGCAGAGGTATTAAATTGCTGCATAAGCTGTTGCGCCTTAGCAATACGAACCTTACGTTCCGCTGATGAAATAGGCATGACATCAGAAGTAATATTAGGCAAATCATTTTTGCTTTTATTGGTAACGTTAAGCGCTGAAGATGTGTCACTACTGGCTTGGCTAGCAGTTGATAAAGCAAGTAAACTCGCGCCTGTTGCTTTTAAAAAATCTCTTTTTGAAATATTCATCACATTTACCTAGTTTGTTTTTTGCTTTTAAAAATAGTTCATTCCTTAGCTCTATTTATACCAATTTGATTAAATTTCTTCCCAACTCAGAGCTATGCTCGATGTTCAATAACAAGGCAAATTTGTTTAGATCTAGTTATTCTAAATCAAATAAATTTAACGCAGTTAGTGGGCATCGAGCAAGCTCCCAAAGGGCGAGTTTAAAAGGCTTATATGCTGCGTTATTGATTTTGACAAGGGAACAACCATTCTCTTCAATCAATGCCTTGCCTCTAAGCCTTTTAATTCT
>WGGB01000197.1 GCA_015491935.1 Alteromonadaceae bacterium | reverse complement strand
GGTTGATACATTTAAAGAATTGCCCATACCAAACATAGAAATATGAATGAGTTGATCACTTAGTTTTAATGCCTCTTCACTCACGCCTTTACGTTCATTGCCTAATACTAATGCGGTTTTAGCTGGGTAAGTAATATCTTTATAATCAACAGATTGATGGCATAACTCAACGCCAAAAACAGTATAACCATTAGCTTTTAAAGTTTGTAAACTGGTGATAGTGTTATCGCTATATTCAAGGCAAACCCACTTAGCTTCATTTCGAGAGGCTTTTCGTAATTTTTTATCTGAAATAGTGAGTTCACCACAGATAATGATTTTTTCGATGGCAAAAGCGTCAGCTAAACGGATAAATGCGCCAATGTTGTAACTATTAGTCACATTGTCTAAAACGAGTGCCAGCGGTGTTTTGGGCTTGTTTATGTATTGATCTCGGCTTGGTTTATGTTTTCTTAAATCTTCTTTAGTCAGTTGTATTTTTGACGGCATAATAATTGTTTTTCTTAAATGTATTAATCTTTTGTTTTGATTGTTATTTCAATGTTTTTACTCTGACCCGCAAACCAATTTTGTACATATACTCATGTTACTTCAAATATGCTCGTTTCAGCGAGAATTAAAAGGCTTAGAGGCAAGGCGTTGATTGAAGAGAATGGTTGTTCCCTTGTCGAAATTAATAACGCAGCATATAAGCCTTTTAAACTCGCCCTACGGGGATTTCTGAGAAAATCATGCTCATCGTTGCACCTTTTTTTAAGGGAACAACCATTAATTAAAAGCTGCGCCTTGATCATGAATTTCTCAGTAATCCTGAAATAGACATTTTGAAGTATCATGAGTATAGATAGAGCCTAAAACAGGTGGCATACCGTCTTCAGCTATTTCCTTATAGCGAATGCTATTTTTATTATGTTTTTCAAGTTCAAATTTTATTACTTTTTCAGTCATAAGCTTATTTATTACCTGCATTTATTACCTGCATTTATTAGTGAGTAAAAGTGACGAGTATTATCCTCATCACTTTTACTTAACTTGTTTTCGGTTTTTATTTTTTTACCCATTGTCCTGATGCATTTTTTATATAATTGCCAGGCTTCGTTTTAGCTAAGGCTTTTTTACCCGCTAAAATGGCGACTTGTTGTAAGGTTATTTTATTTTTACGCGCTAAATTCATATAAATGCTTTTACGTTTAGCATTTACGCGAGCGACTAAACTTTTAGTTTCAGCGTTATCTACAATGACACCTAAATAACCATTTGGCATTTCACCAACAAGTCCTTGCTGCTTTGCTTCACTAAGTGATATTGCCCAAGCAGAAAAAGCCATGGCTGAAACGATAAGCGCTAAGGTTATTTTTTTTATTAATTTATTAGCCGATTTCTTCATTAAATTGTTCATTTTAGCTCCTTAAAATACGTCACTGTCATGACTAAATACATCATCTAATTCTTTATCTACTTTCACTCTTATTTCATGATCAATTTTTAAATTAACATTAATCGTGATTGGTTCTTTCGCGCTAATTTCTATTTTATGTGTACAGCCACTCATTATAAAAATAGCTAACACTGTGGTTAGTATTTTATTCATGCTTACTCCTTATTTTTTTGCAAGTCTTTAATCAGACGATTTTCAAAATTTTCCGTTATTGATAAAGACTTAAGTAACCCTGGTAAATCGTAACTTAACTTAAAGTTTAAGTTAACATCGTTATCAATATCAGGATTATGGCCTTTTATCACTGTTTCTAAAAGCATATAACCGTCGTCGGCTAACGAAACAGCCGAAGATAGTTGATGGTAGTGCAAGTTTTCTAACGCATCAAAGGCAAATTTTAGCTCGCTATTATTGGCTTTTAAATTGACTACTGCAGGATTATTTACAACCTGTATAAGACCGTCAGTAGTGTTATGCAATTCACCGTTTTCAATACTATATTTTTCGCCATCAAATGTAACGGGAATTTCTCCAGAGATGTAACCCGTAACAATAACTCCTTGTTTTTTATTTAATGCGACTACTTTTGCTAAGTCTATATTATTTAGCTGAACCTTAAATGAATGGTTTTGTTGAAAAGGCCACTGAATATTGGCTAGCTTAACACTACCGCCTAAAATATTTGCTGTCAGTTTAGTATTATACAATCTAAAGTGTTTATTAAATGTCCAATTAAGTTTCATAGCTAGGTTTGAAATTGGCGCAGAGGTGTTAATTAATTGTACCGTTAAGTTATTGTCGTTATTTTTAACGCTGGTTATTTTACCCAAGTGTAACTTAAAGCGCTGTTGCCAATTAAGGTTTTGCCAGCCTATTTCTTTTATTGTACCGCTAACCGAATGTAAAGCAGCATTTATCATAAAAGGCGTGTTTTCAATCGAACTTAAATCCGTTATTTGTCCTGACACATTATAATTTAAGGTGCCCTCGGTGAGTGATATTTTGCTAGGTAATTGAATGTTTAAAGATAATAAGTCGGTGAGTGCTAACTTATTTGCACTGACTAGTATTTTTGGCGATAGCACAGGGCCGTTAATAATAATGTGTCCAAGTGTTATACCATCTGCTTTGGCTATGGCATTCATTTTAATATTATCAAGCTTTCCTTTTATTTCACTAACAAGTTCAAACGCATTAACTTGTAATATTTCAGGAATATTGACTGCTGAGGTTTGACTATGAACATTTACGTTAAGGAATATGGCATTATTTTTTAATAATTGAATATTGCCATTTAATCGGGATGTTAGTGATTTTATAAAAAAGGGCTTTTTAGCGTTTTTCGCCTTATAAACCATAAGGTTATTTACGGTAATTGATGAGTTATTAGTTAAGTGAAGTGTTGTCTGTTTTGCTGTTTTATTTACTGAACCTATTAAATGAAAGCTAACAGGGGCTGTGGTGAATTTTGCTAAATCAGTTACGCTCACTAGGTTAAGTGGGCTATCAATACTGAACTTATTTATTGCAAATATGTAAGGCGTTTTTTTTCTGGTATTGTTATTTGAATAAGGCAGAGTAAAAACAATATCACGAAATGAAGCCTGATGAATTTTGTCGTGACTGTGAGCACTTATTTCAATTGCGTTGATACTTAACGTGTTTTTTGTCAATGCTTTATGAGTTGTTTTTGCTTGGTTTAAGACAAGGGTAGAATCGTCTGGAAGTTTCAAAGTTAACTGGCTTAATGGATTATCTTTTATAAGTGAACTTAATTCTATGGGAAAATTATTTATTGCTAACCATTTAACTAATGAAGCTTGCTTATAATCGAGTGATATTTCATTTTTTCCATTAAAGGTTAATGTTATTTCATCATGGTGTTGAACCGTGCTTTTGTCGGTACTTTTGTTGCTTTTGTTCGAATATTTAACTGTTGTTGTATCGTTAGTTTTTTTATTTGACGAGAGTTTTAAGCGAGTAGAAAAATTAAGCGTGCCTAGTAACTTAAACTCGCTATTGTTGCCAATTTTGCTATCAGAATCTATTTCAATTTCAGCGAATGTATTTTGCAGATCAAGATAACCCGCGTGATATTCTATTGTTGAGTTGAAATGACCCGAAATTTTATGCGCATTTAAAAGAGATTGAAATTTAGGTGTTATGGGTAACTGATGAATAGTGATGAAGTTTTTTAATAACGTTAATTTACTTGATAACGCTATGGAAAAATCGCTTTTGTTTTTGCTTAGCTTAGCCTTAATAAATTCTATTTTTTCACTATTTCGTAATGAAAAATAAAGAGTATTATCTATTGTTGATAGCGTTGCAATGTACGGTGCTACGCGCGATGATTTTGCTATTTTATTTAACGCTTTACCTTTATTCGTAACGCTAAAAGGTAAGTAAAAAATTTCAGCAATATTAATTTTTACGGGTAACTTAAATTGACTAATTTTCTCAGTATAAGGTTGTAATGTGGTTAATAATAATTGTTTGATACTTTGCTGACTATTCGTTTGAACAATGTGATTTGTGGTTGTAAATAAAGGGGTAAGCCCCTTAATATTTACCTTGTCTATATCAATATTGGTAATATTTAGGTGAGGAAAGTTTTGCCATTGTATAACGGTATCAGTTGTTTCAATATCAGCCTTAGGCGTATGTAGGCATAACTTATCTATCATAATGTTCATATTGCTAGTTAGACTAATATCTAAACAAGTGATGTTGACTTTAATTGAACTGAGTTGCGCTGTGATGAAGTGATTGCTCACTAAAACACGCGCACGATAAGTTATTGTTAAAATAATGGCTAAAATGGCAAAAGTAAGTAAAAAAACTTTAAAAAATCGCACTTAAATCTGCCTTGTTATTGAATACTGAATATTGGCTATAGCTCTGAATTGAAAAAATTTAATCACATTGGTAGTAAGTGTAGTTAAGAATTTTTAAATATAAAGTTTAGATAATACCAATATAAATAAACCAATAGAGTCTAAAGTAAAACTTGACATATTATGTCATTGGTTCTACATTGGTTTACACTTTCTTAATAATTTTAGCTTTGTATTTTTGCATATACAATTAATATAAGGATTATTCATGAATTATTTATTAATGGTTGAAACTTGGGTCATAGTCGCTATTGTACTTTCGTTGGCTGAAATTATTATACCAGGTGGGATCTTATTAAATTTAGGGATAGCTTCAATTTTGGTCGCGTTAGGTATTAAATTTGCCATTTTAGACACTTGGGTAATGGTGCTAACGGTATGGTTTATAGTCGCTACCTTTTTATTGTTTTTTCTTAATTTTTTTACTAACAAATTTTTTGGTGGTAAACAGTTAATTGAAAATACAGATGAAGAACTTGACCTTTTTGAAAAAGAAGTCTTGGTCATTGAAAATATTGGTCCTGGTACAAAAAAAGGGCGAGTTGAATTTCAAGGAACTACTTGGTCAGCGTTAGGTGATGGAAGTGAGATAAAAGCAGGGGAGCACGCCAAAATAATTTGTAAAGAAAATATTTCATTAGTCGTTGAACAAGTATCAGCTACTGGTGAATAAAACAAATAACAAATACATAGTACAAAAGGAGTCATAAACCTATGTTAGCAATTTTTACTTTTGCCTTTTTAGGCTTTCTATTTATTTTACTTAAATTAATTCTCGTTGTTGAAATGCGTGAAGTGTGTGTCGTTGAACGTTTGGGAAAATTTAACGGTATTAGACAACCAGGCTTACATTTTTTGATCCCATTTTTTGACAAAGTTGCTTATCGTCACGAAACTCGCGAGCAGGTACTTGATATTCCTTCTCAAAGTTGTATATCTCGAGATAATATTCAAATAGATGTTGATGGCTTAGTGTATATTCAAGTGATGGATGGTGCGAAAGCCAGTTATGGTATTGAAGATTACCGCCGTGCCAGTATTAATTTAGCGCAAACCACCATGCGTAGTGAAATAGGTAAATTGAAATTAGGACAAACCTTTTCTGAGCGTGACAAGTTAAATGAAACTATAGTGCGTGAAGTTGATAAAGCGTCTGATCCGTGGGGCATAAAAGTATTGCGTTACGAAGTGCGTAATATCACACCATCGCATAATGTTGTACATACACTTGAAAAACAAATGGAAGCTGAACGTAAAAAACGTGCTGAAATTACTTTGGCAGAAGCGGAAAGAGAGTCAACGATTAATTTGTCTGAGGGTGAACGCCAAGAAGCGATTAATATGTCTGAAGGCGATAAGCAACGGCAAATTAATGAAGCGCATGGTCGTGCAAAAGAGATTGAAATATTAGCGGATGCAACCGCGCAAGGTATTAATATGATTGCGCAAGCATCCGCGCAGCCTTGCGGTGATAAAGCAATTAAAGTGCGCTTATTAAATGAGTTTATTAAGCAAACGGGTAAAATTTTGGCAACGGCGGAAGTGTCAGTATTACCGACCGAAGTGGCTAAACTCGATGGCTTTTTTAATGGTATGGAACAAGTCACCAAAACAACGACTACTGTGCAAGGAGGTAAGTAATTATGTTAAATAATATTAATCAAATCGACTTATTTGTGATGATTGTGTGGGCGGTGATTTTTTTAGTGCTCGCGTATAAATTTATTCAGGCAATATGCTTAGTACCAACAAAATCGGCTTATGTTATTGAGCGTTTAGGAAACTATAAGTGTACACTTGAAGCGGGTTTTCATGCCTTAATTCCTTTTGTTGATCGTGTTGCTTATGTGCAAGATTTAAAAGAAGAAACGATTGATGTTCCCCCGCAAGAATGTTTTTCAAAAGATGAAGTTAATGTTGAAGTTGATGGCGTTATTTATATTCAAGTAGTGGATGCGGTAAAAGCCAGTTATGGTATTACTGATTATCGTTTTGCGGCGATGCAATTAGCACAAACTACCACGCGTTCTGTTATTGGTACGTTAGAATTAGATCGTACCTTTGAAGAGCGTGATTTAATTAGCGCTAAAGTTGTTGATGTATTAGATAAGGCGGGTGAAGCATGGGGTATTCGAGTACACCGTTACGAAATTAAAAATATTACACCACCGTTAACCGTTAAAAATGCGATGGAATTGCAAGTTAATGCTGAACGTGAACGTCGTGCTATTTTGGCAAAAAGTTTAGGTGATAAACAAAGCCGCATTAACCGTTCTGAAGGTTTAAAAGCCGAAATGGTGAATATTTCTGAAGGTGAAATGCAACGTCGTATTAATGCTGCCGAAGGTAAAGCGGAAGAAATCAAATCTATTGCGAGAGCTACTGGCGAGTCGATTGCTAAAGTGGCCGCAGCTATTACGCAACCAGGCGGCGAACAAGCAATAGAAATGCAATTAAAAGAGCAATATTTATTGCAAATGGAAGGCCTGTGTAAAGCCGATAGAAAAGTGATTTTACCAGCTAACTTACTTGATTTTGAACAATGGTTAAGCTCGTTAGGTATGTCGAAAAGCTCCTAAGCATTTAAGTTGCTTTTTCTAACCACGTTAAAAGTTCAGGATAAACAAATTGATAATTATGTTTATCCTGAATTTTTTTTGTCACAATGATTTTTCTTTTGCTTTGCTTAGTATCGGGTAAAAATGTTGGTGGTGTTAAATTTATTGTTTTAGTCGCTTTTTGATAAAATTCTTTGCGAGTAATATGAGTATTACAACAGGCATTAAAAATTTCAGTTTTTTGTGATCCCTTACGGTTCATGAGCAAACAACGAAGTATACCAACGGCATCTTGTTGATGAATAAGATTGACCGCAGCATTCGCATTACTCAATGCTGTTTTGCCAGCTAAAAATCGCCCCGGATGACGATCTTCACCAACAAGCCCAGTTAACCGTAATATCGTTTTAGCCCCTAAAAAACCCTCTAATGCTTGCTCTGCATTGACTAATGCTTGTACTTTTTCATTGTTTAAATCAAGTACTGCGTCTTCGCTTATGTTGCCGATTAAATTACCGTAAACGGCACTCGTGCTAATTAATATAATATGCTCAACTTGGCCATTATTAGCCGCTGAAATAATATTTTTTATTTTTAAGGCATAGTCTTTTTTGCCATATTTTAATTGTGGAGTAATGCAAATAACGAGCTGTGCTTGTTTAAAAACGTGTTTGTTTTTTAATTCATTAACGCTAGTCGGCAGTTGTACTTGTTCACTGTTGATGGCTAAATTTTTAAGTACCTTTTGCTTTTCAATTGATGTTACTGTGGCGAATACCTCAATATTATCGTTTAATAAGCATTGTGCTAGTGCCGTGCCTAACCAACCACAGCCCATAATGCCAACGCTAGTGTTTATATTTAAGCCGTTTTTTTTAGTCTTTGTCATTTGTTATTTGTTATTTGTTATTGTGCACTGGTATTATTGCTGTTTAATTGCAAATGGTGTTTGATTTCTTTCACAATATCTTTAGCTATAGCATTAGGTAAAGGCACCGATAAACTGTATTGTGCGATTTTCCAGCCTTGTGTTGTTTTACGCATCATGCCGGTACTGCGACATAAACCGTAATTTTTATTCCTGAGTAATTCATCAAAAAAAGCCGTGTTACTGTCTTGGCTGACTTTTATATGACGAGCTATTTTTGTGTATTTCCAACCATGACCTTGCTTAAACATAGGCTCTACATAATGTTTAAAGGCTTTTTTTGTCCAGCGTTCACTGGCATCTGTACCTAAATATATTGCATCGTCAGTCAGTAAATTAAAATACTGTGTTAAATTGGTGTCGGCTGCGGCTTGATGAAAGTTCGTTAATGCCTTATCTATAAGTACCTTATCAGCAATTGGTTGTTGAATATTGCTGGTTATTGAGGTTTTAGCATAAGTTACAGGCAAATAAATGATCAAAATAGCAAGTAGCGACACCTTCAAACCTATCATTTTCATCGTTTAATTCCTTAGTTGTGATGTGCATTTTGTTATTTTTGTATTGCTTTGGGAACGACGATATAGCGTCCTGTAAATAAGGCGGCAATATTATCACCACTGTAAACTTCCACAGTAACATTAAAGCGTGCTTTTTTACCAGTATTTAGCGGTTTTGCATCACCCGTGGCTAATTCAATACTGGTTTTAGCATAAGCAAATTCAGTTATAGGGGCTAAATAACGAATACTGCCCTCGGCAAGTACCGTATCTCCGCATTGTTGTTGCTTGGTTTGTTCAAGTTGCATATAAACCCAACCCCAGCCAGTTAGTGTTGCTAGGGTATAAATACTGCCGGCAAACATGGTGTTATGCAGGTTTTTATTAAAGTTTGGCTCACAATGAGTGAGTAAACTTTGACCGTCGTAAAAGCTTAACTCAATATTCATTGCTTTACTCAAGGGAATGGTTTGGTGCCAAGTTTGTTGTAATTGCTGCGCTAATTCTGCTTGGTGATTTGGCGATGTTGTTAATTGTTTGGTCATTAAAAAATGATCTAGGCTATCGAAAAGCTGATGTGAAAATGCCACTTTTTGATAACCATAGCTGAGGTAAAAAGGGAGTGCTTGTTCTCGCGCATTTAAGCTGATTTTATTAACGCCTTGTTGGCTAGCAGCCAGTTCTAAGGCTTGCATTATTTGTTTGCCTAAACCTTGCTGTTGATAGTTGTCGGCTACTGCCATGTAACGGATTTGCGCGTGGTGTTGGCTGGTTTTATGAAAACGACCCAGCGCAACCACATTATCATTGTTATCGACAATCATACGATGACACGCTTGCGCTTCTAATTCGTCTTGCTCGCTGCCTAATGGTTGTTGCCAAGGTTTACGTAATATTTGCCAACGTAATTGATAATATTTTTCAAAATCGCTTGGTGATTGCGGTGCTTTAATACTAAATTTCATTTAAACTATCCATTATGAATCTTACCCAAATAACTCAACAAGGGCGCTTACTTTATTTCAATCAACGCGTAGACTCAATCAGCATTTATGAAAATGATCATTATCGTTGGTTAATGTTTGATGAAGTATTTCAAAGTTTGATGTTAAAAAGCCGTCCACCAAAGCTTATTTTGCCACATCAATACATTTTGATGTTGCCCTTAGTGTTTTTTAGACCTGAAAATGTGTGTGAATTTGGTTTGGGTGGCGGTAATATGGGGCGTTTTATAACCAGCTTGAATCCACACATAAACTTTACCAGTGTTGAAAAAAATGCGCAGGTTATCGAGTGCTTTAATGAATTTTTTAATCCTGATAATAGCGTTAGTCAATTAATTAATAATGATGCAGAAAATGCTTTATTTGATAAACGGTTACGTCATGCCGATTGGTATATTTATGATATTTATCAGCATAATAATGAAGCAACTAATGCGCAGTTATTAAAGTCTAAGTTATTGTCGAAAGCGATCTCTGACGATACTTGGTTATCACTTAATCTGCCAGATCCTACCGAGCCTGAATTAGTTTATTTAATAGAACAATTACGTCCAGTCTTTACTGAGCATAAAATGGTATTTTTTAAAGTGCCAAAGTTTTTAAATGTGATCATTCATTTTGTACCCAAAAAACTATTTACTAAAGCAAGTGACTCGTCAAGTGTTAAGCCATTATTACAGCCTTGTCGGCAAAGTTATTTACCTGATTATTTTCTTAATCGCGGCGCTAATTATTGGTCAGCAATGAATGTAAGTGCATAAAGGTTTTGTTGTTTATCGCTAATTTTTCAAGCGTTAAATTGTTAGCATAAAAGTAACGGGACCATTATTAAGCAAACGTACTTGCATATCTGCGCCGAATTTCCCCGTAGGAACTTTAAAACCTTGCTTGCGTAATTGTTGGCAGAAATATTGATAAAGTTGGTCACTAAATTTTGGCTCAGCAGCACGGGTAAAGCTTGGTCGCATACCGCGAGTGGTATCGGCAGCTAAGGTAAATTGTGAGACAACTAATATATCCCCATCAACTTGTTTTACATTAAGGTTCATTTTCCCTTGTTGATCTTCAAACATTCGGTAACCCACAACACGCTCAGCTAAGCGTTTAGCTTTGACTTCGTTATCTTCAGGTTCAATGGCGAGTAATACCAAAATGCCATGTGATATTTCACCAATAATTTTATTGTCAACACTAACACTAGCTTCGTTAACGCGTTGCAGCAAAGCTTTCATTCATTGTGATCTTTTTTTAATGGGGTAAGTTTTTGTGATGCCTCTATTTGCTTAAATTCTTCTAATGATACGGTAAATATTGCACCTAAAATAACAATAAACCATGAAATATACACCCAAACAAATAAAATTGGGATGGTCGCTAATGCACCATAAATGACTTGGTAAGAAGGTAACTGTGTGACATACAGCGCAAAAGCTTTTTTAGCTAGTTCAAATAAAATTCCCGCGACAATGGCACCTGTTAACGCATATTTAAAAGGGACTATTTTATTGGGAACCACCAGATACAAAATTAAGAAAGCAGCAATTGATGAAAAGAAAGGTAATGAGCTTAATAAAATATTGGTGAGACCATATAATTCAATTTTATCTAAAGAGGTTAAAGAAGCTATATATGATGTTATGGCTATACTGCTACCAACTAAAATAGGTCCTAGCGTTAAAATCATCCAATACATTGAAAATGAAGTAACTAAACGACGTTTTTTAGTTACCCGCCAAATTTTATTAAAGGTTTTATCAATAACTGATATAAGCAGTAAGGCAAATAAAATTAAGAATGAAATAGCCACCGCTGACATTTTTGAGGCATTAGCAACAAAGCCACTAATATATTCTCTTACTACTTCACCTGCGGTAGGTACAAAATTATTATAAACAAAGCTTTCTAGTGTTTCTCTGAGGTTGGCGAATAATGGAAAAGCGGTCATTACTGATAACATCACTACAATTAAAGGTACTAATGACATTAAGGTGACATAAGATAAATAGCCTGAAACTACTGGAATTTGTTCTTGCTTAATACGAGTAAAAAATATCTTAAGAAAGTTAAATGTTTGTTTAACAGAAGTATGTTTCATAAACGCATTTAATTGAGTCATAATTTTTAACAATTTACTTTCCTTGATTTATACTAATTCCAATTTGATTAAATTTCTTCCCAACTCAGAGCTGTGCTCGATGTTCAATAACAAGGCAAATTTGTTTAGATCTAGTCATTCTAAATCAAATAAATTTAACGCAGTTAGTGGGCATCGAGCAAGCTCCCAAAGGGCGAGTTTAAAAGGCTTATATGCTGCGTTATTGATTTTGACAAGGGAACAACCATTCTCTTCAATCAATGCCTTGCCTCTAAGCCTTTTAATTCT
>WGGB01000196.1 GCA_015491935.1 Alteromonadaceae bacterium | reverse complement strand
GAGCAATAATAGATGCCTGATAAAAAAATCATTTCTTTACTCGTATTGATCTCCATCGGCTTAATCTTAAGTAGTTTAGGTGCATGGGATGGTATAAACGAGCAATGGATTGATGCCCATATTCGTAATCAAGGCTTTTCAGGTGTATTAACTTTTGTTGGATTCTGCGCCTTATTTACAGCTTGTGGCTTTCCTCGACAACTGGCCGCTTTTTTAGGTGGGTATGCCTTTGGTTTTATGGGTGGCGCATTACTTGCGACCATAGCAACAGCATTAGGCTGTACCTTAAGTTTTTATATCGCCAAAATTATCGCCCGACCGACTATTCGTAAAAAATATCCTGCAAAAATAAAAGCTATACATAGCTTTTTAAATCATAAAACCTTTAGCAAAACCATCATTATTCGTTTATTACCTGTGGGAAGTAACCTGATCACCAACCTTGTTGCAGGTGTGGCGCGCATAAATGTTAAGGCCTTTGTTGCAGGTTCTTTTGTTGGTTACTTGCCGCAAATGATTATTTTTGCGTTAGCAGGTAGTGGTATTGAAGTCATGTCGGTATGGAAAATTAGCATTAGTATCGCTTTATTTATAGTTTCTTCTATTTTAAGTGGTTATTTATATCGTGATTATAAAAAGAATCATAAAAAAGATGATGCGCTAATTTCTTAATTGTTGCTGGCTTCAAGGCTTTCTTTTCGAGGCAAGCTGTGTCTACATTTATAACGTTATAAGTTAGGTTGTCACGAGCGCAGCGAGACACAACATTTAGGTGTCGCAGCAAGCTATGACCTACAAGAACGACCTACAAGAACGATATACAAGAAGCAAGTTTCAGCCTACAATAATCATAGTGCTTAAAACAAACGATAATAACAAATAATAGGTTCCATTTTGAACAACTTAACAAATTATTGGTTTAATAAAAGCTATTTTCAATCAGGCGAACAAGACAAGTTTAATCTTGTTTGGCTGGCAATTATTGCCATTGGTATTATCTTTATCGGCATAGGTTTGCGCGACCCTTGGCCTGCTGACGAACCCCGCTTTGCCCAAATAGCCCGTGAAATGGTTGAAACAGGACAATGGTTTTTCCCTATGCGAGGTGGTGAGCTTTATCCTGATAAACCGCCTATTTTCATGTGGTCTATTGCCGTATTTTATTATCTGACAGGCTCACTTTCCGTCTCATTTTTATTACCTAATGCGTTATGTTCATTATTGACCACCTTTTTGATTTACGATTTAGGCAAACGTCTGTGGTCACCACAAGTTGGTTGGTATGCTGCATTATTATTACTACTGAGCTTACAGTTTGTATTACAAGCAAAATCCGCACAAATTGATGCGATGGTTTGCTGCTGGATCACTATTGGCTGTTACGGGCTAATTCGTCATTTAATACTTAATGATGGTTGGCGTTGGTTTATGCTCGGCTGCTTTTTTATGGGTATTGGTATTATTACCAAAGGAGTCGGTTTTTTACCCATTTTAATGCTTATTCCGTATTTTGTTGCTCGTTTTATGCAACCTCAACAAAACAACACTTTACCTAACAAAGAAATAAAAGGCACTTGGCAATGGTTTGCCGGTATTTTAGTGCTACTAGGTGCTACATTACTGTGGTTTATTCCCATGATATATTTAGTAGAGCAATCACAAAACCCTTTATTTGAACAATACCGCGATAACATCTTATTTAAACAAACCGCCAAACGATATGCTCATTCTTGGCATCATGTAAAACCGTTTTGGTATTATCTGGTTGAGGTTGTGCCAGTATTTTGGTTACCTATAAGTTTATTATTACCTTGGCTAGCTAAACACTGGTTTGTGGCAATAAAACAAGGTGATAGACGTATTAGTTTATTATTAGGCTGGGTGGTATTAGTCTTAATATTCTTTAGCATTAGTCCAGGCAAACGAGGCGTATATATTTTACCTGCCCTGCCAATGTTGGCGCTGATCAGCGCTCCCTACTTAAAAGATATTTTAAACAAGGTATGGCCTAAACGTTTACTTTTTTCTCTTGTCGTCTTATTAGCAAGTATTTCATTACTAGTCGGTATTGCAGGCTTTGCCGAAATAAAAGCAACGCTAAAACTTACACAAAAATATCATATTGAACCTTGGTTATACTTTACTTTTATTGGTATTACAGGTTTGCTGGTAAGCTTTTTTACTCGTCATAAAAAGGTTTCTAGCTGGATAATTGCTATTCCCTTATTTTGGTTAATCTATAGCACTTGGGGTTACCAATTACTTAATAATGTAAAAACACCACGCAATGTATTAAATAATATAGCCAAAATAATACCTAAAAATAGTGAGCTGG
>WGGB01000195.1 GCA_015491935.1 Alteromonadaceae bacterium | reverse complement strand
TATTAATTGCGGTACAACAAAAACTATCATCGCAAGTTACTGCTGAATTATTACGTATTGAGCAAGTGACCCAAATACACGCTATTAGTGGTGATTATGATGTTATTGCGGTGATCCAAGCTAAAAATACTGAAATGCTAAGTCATATTTTAGATGATATTGCGATGCTTGATGGTGTTGAACGAACCAATTCGTCGGTAATTTTAGAAACTAAGAAAAATCGTTTGTAGTGACAAGCGCTCAACTAAGTTAATCAACTTGTCATAAATTAGTTGAGTGCTTGTTTCTAGTCATGATTAGCTATTTCTTATGATGTAATCGAATGCTGACAGTGATGCTTTTGCGCCTTCACCCATAGCAATGATAATTTGCTTGTAAGGTACCGTTGATACATCACCCGCGGCAAATATACCCGGTGTTGTTGTTTGACCTTTTTCATCAATAATAATTTCACCATGCTGAGTTCTTTCTACCACACCATTTAAAAATTCACTGTTGGGTACTAAGCCAATTTGTACAAATATACCCGATAACGGCAGTTGTTTGAGTTCAGCGGTTGCTCTATCTTGATAAGCAATGGCAACAACCTTGCCATTTTCAGCAATAACTTCTTTGGTAGCGACATTTTTGATAATAGTGATTTTGTCATGTGCTTGCGCTTTTTCGACCAATATTTTATCTGCTTTTAGCTCTGGTAAAAATTCAAAAACTGTAACGTGATTGACCATGCCTGCTAAATCTAATGCGGCTTCTATACCTGAATTACCACCACCAACAACAGCAACATCTTTCCCTTTAAAGAACGGGCCATCACAATGAGGACAATAGGCAACGCCTGAACCAATATTTTCTTTTTCACCTGGCACACCAAGTTCACGCCATTTAGCGCCAGTAGCAATAATAACCGTTTTAGATGCAATTATTTCACCATTTGATAAATGTAATTTTTTCGGTGTATTATCGTTAGCGATGCTTTTTTCTATTTTGTCCACTCGCACAAATTCTTTTTGCGTTATTTCATAATCACTTAAGTGTGCTTGCATATTACTTGTTAATTGTGCGCCTGTTGTTTTAGGTACCGAGATCAAATTTTCAATACCGACAGTGTCTTTTACTTGTCCACCAATGCGATCGGCTATCATAGTGACATTTAGCCCTTTACGCGCAGCATAAATAGCGGCGGCTACACCAGCAGGACCAGCGCCTATTACCGTCACATCTTGCAGTGGCAGTTGTTCATTATTATTACTTTTAATGATAGAAGGAAAACGTGCTATCAGTTTATCAATTAACTGTGCGGTATCTATTTTTCCATTGGCAAATAATTGCCCATTTAGATAAACACTTGGTACTCCTTGAATATTACGTTTATCAATCAGAGGCTGGAATAGAGCGCCATCAATCATTTCACTACTGATGTTTTCATTTAATAAAGCGAATTGATTTAACGATTGCACAACATCAGGACAGTTGTGACAACTAAGAGAAATAAACACTTCAAAGTGTAATTTATCCTTAATATTTTTCACCATACTTGTTAAAGAGTTATCGAGTTTTAGTGCAGTGCCTGATGATTGTAATATAGCTAAAATAAGTGAGTTAAATTCGTGACCGCTTGGAATACCTGAAAAATAAATACCCTTGTTCTTACCTTCAACGTCTAAATAAAAAGTAATAGGGCTGCGTAATTTATCATCACGCTCAATTAAGATTAAATTTTTTGACACCGAACATAATTGAGTTAAAAAATCTTTTAACTCAGCACGTTTTTCATGTTCACCAGTCTGTAAAATAAGTGAAACCTTATTGGTCATTTTTTCGGTGTAAGTTTTTACTGCATTTAAAATATCGTTGCTTAACATAGTTTGCTACCTTATTTTTTAATCACTTTTGATAACCTTATTGACAAAGTTTTTTATAAGTAATTTGACTAGATGAAAAAGGCGAAAAATAAAAGGTTACTTTTCGCCTAATGAAAAGTGTAATAAAAGGGGATTTAGATTTTTCCGACTAAATCTAAGCTAGGTGTTAAGGTCGCTTGACCTTGCTCCCAAGCTGCTGGGCATACTTCACCATCATTCTCACGTACATATTGTGCAGCTTTAACATTACGCACCATGTCTTTAGCGCTGCGACCAATACCGCCCGCATGAATATGAGCTACTTGAATAACGCCATCAGGGTCCACTAAAAAGGTACCACGGTGTGCCATGTGATCTTCTTCAATCATAACGTCAAAACCGCGAGTAATGTTGCCAGTTTGATCGCCAATCATTGGGAATTTAATTTTACCAATGGCCTCTGATGAGTCGTGCCATGCTTTGTGAGAAAAGTGGGTGTCGGTTGACACAGCATACACTTCAACACCTAATTTTTGTAACTCGTCGTACTGATTTGCCATATCTTCTAATTCAGTCGGACAAACAAAAGTAAAATCTGCTGGGTAGAATAAAAATATCCCCCATTTACCTTTGACGCTTTCTGATGTTACTTCGACAAATTCACCATTGTGGAATGCTTGCGCGTTGAATTCTGGGATAGTTTTACCTATTTGAGCCATGAGTATTTCCTCGTTTGATTAATAATTAGTTACTATTTTATTTGGGTTAGAAAGCGTGTTTGCTTTCGATGTGTGTATATTAAAGGGGTGGTAATAATAAATAAATTTAATAAAATTGATGTTTACATTCTAAAAAATAGAACATAAACCAAAGAGGACTCTATTTTGTTAAGGCGAATATTCGTTAAGTCATTATTTGTAATGTAAAAGCCATTATTTTCAGGGGAAAATAATGGCTTTATGTTTTAGGTGGAAATATTTCAAATGGCTAAATTTGCTTTAAGTCAAAGCGATCTAATTGCATCACTTTAACCCACGCTTTAATGAAATCATTGACAAACTTTTTATGAGCATCATTTGACGCGTACACTTCTGCAATGGCTCGTAATTCAGCGTTAGAACCAAAAATTAAATCAACAGGTGTTGCTTGCCATTTTAACTTACCTGTTGCTCGTTCAACCCCATTGTAAATGCCTGCTTTAGTTTTATCTTTACTCCAAACAGTAGACATATCTAATAAGTTAACAAAAAAATCACTCGTTAATACGCCTGGCTTATCGGTAAATACGCCATAAGAAGAGCCATCATAATTAGCATTTAAGACTCTCATGCCACCAAGTAGTACTGTCATTTCTGGCACACTTAATCCCAGCAAATTTGCTTTATCTATTAGCATTTTAGTGGGAGACATATAGCTCGCATTGCTATAATAATTGCGAAAACCATCGGCATTAGGCTTTAAATTATCTAAATAATTTGTAGACCATTGAGTTGGCGTAACCGTCCACGCTCCTTCTAAGCCGCTCCTTGTAGTATCAGCACCAACGCCAGAACCACATTTGTTTTTCCAGCCTAAACCCTGCTCTGTAATGTCAGCAGCCGCAGGCTCTGGGCCAACACACTCGTTAGGTTTTTTTGCACCATGTGCTTTACCTAAGGTATGACCGCCAGCAATTA
>WGGB01000194.1 GCA_015491935.1 Alteromonadaceae bacterium | reverse complement strand
CTGGTAAAGGTGAAGGAGCTATGGATGCGGGTAATATGTTAAAACCAGCATTAGCACGTGGTGATTTACATTGTGTAGGTGCAACCACATTAGATGAATATCGTCAATATATTGAAAAAGATGCGGCATTAGAGCGTCGTTTTCAAAAAGTACAAGTAGATGAACCAAGTGTTGAAGATACTATTGCGATTTTACGTGGGTTAAAAGAACGTTATGAATTACATCATAGTGTTGATATAACGGATCCCGCGATTGTTGCTGCGGCTAATTTATCTTATCGTTATATTAGTGACAGACAATTACCTGATAAAGCGATTGATTTAATCGATGAAGCTGCTTCCAGTATTCGTTTGCAAATGGATTCTAAACCAGAAGAATTAGATAAATTAGAAAGACGCTTAATTCAATTAAAATTGGAAGAAAGAGCACTATCTAAAGACTCAGATGACGCTACACTGAAAAGATTGAAAGATATTTCAGCACAAATAGTGACATTGCAACGGGACTACGATGAACTAGAAGAAGTGTGGAAAACAGAAAAAGCAGCACTTCATGGTACTCAAAGTATAAAAGAGGATCTTGAACAGGCTAGAATAGAGCTTGAAGGTGCACGCCGAGTAGGTGATCTTAATAAAATGTCGGAACTACAGTACGGTAAAATACCAGAGCTTGAAAAACAGCTTGATCTTGCTAGTCAGGCTGAAATGCAAGAAATGACCTTGCTACGTAATAAAGTAACAGATGTTGAAATTGCTGATGTATTAAGTCGAGCAACAGGGATCCCCGTAGCTAAAATGCTTGAGGAAGAACGCGATAAACTTATTCAAATGGAAGATTATTTACATCAACGAGTTATTGGACAGTCAGAAGCCGTAACTTCTGTTGCAAATGCAATTCGCCGTTCACGAGCTGGGCTTGCTGATCCTGACCAACCCATAGGTTCATTCTTGTTTTTAGGGCCTACAGGGGTTGGTAAAACAGAATTAACTAAAGCATTAGCTAATTTTATGTTTGATAGTGAAGATGCACTTATTCGTATTGATATGTCTGAATTTATGGAAAAACATTCAGTGTCAAGATTAGTGGGGGCGCCTCCTGGATATGTAGGTTATGAAGAAGGTGGTTATTTAACCGAAGCTGTTCGTCGTAAACCTTATTCAGTCGTTTTACTTGATGAAGTTGAAAAAGCACATCCTGATGTGTTTAATATTTTGTTGCAAGTATTAGATGATGGACGTTTAACTGATGGGCAAGGGCGTACTGTAAACTTTAAAAATACTGTTATTGTAATGACATCTAATATTGGTTCAGATGTTATTCAAAGTTTTTCAGATCAAAGTCAATATGATGAAATGAAAGCGAAAGTTATGGCTGAAGTGGCAATGCACTTTAAGCCTGAGTTTATTAACCGTATTGATGATACAGTAGTCTTTCATTCATTAGAGCAATCTGAAATAGAAAAAATAGCGAGTATTCAAATTAAAGCATTAGCAACGCGTTTAGTTGATCGTGATATTGACTTATCAATTAGTGATAAGGCATTAGCATTAATTGCAGCCGTTGGTTTTGATCCCGTATTTGGTGCTAGACCGTTGAAAAGAGCGATACAAGCAAGTATTGAAAACCCGCTAGCACAAAAACTATTGAACGGAGAATATCAAGCAGGTGATACTATTCATATAGATGTCGATGGTGACAAATTAATTTTTAATTAAGTAAACTAGTTGCCTGCATTATTAATTTGTATTAGTGCTGACAATAAAGCTCAAGTTGTGTTTTATTAAACACAAGTTGAGCTTTTTTTTCTTTGACGGTTAATACTTTATACTCTCCTGATGCCGTTTTATATTTTATATTGTCAAAATCTTTTAAGGTTTTTAAGTTTTTTTGCGCCGTTAAACATTTGTTTTTTTCATCATCTATAATTTTTTCTTTTTTTGCCTCTTCTTCTAAAGCTGCTTTCATTTGTGCAGCAGCATTTATTCTCGATTTTTCAACTTTCATTTGGCTTGATGAAAGTTGAGTATAATTTCCTTTACTTGGTTGATTTTGGCTAAAATGCACAATGTTATTATTATCAACCCAGCGATAAATTGTAACCTGTGAGCCGAAAACAGAATTTGAAAAAATAAGTGATAATAAAAGAATTAAATAATTTTTCATCGAAAGTGCCTACGCAAATTAATATAAAGATAACTGATTATCACCTTATAACAGCCTAAAGGTTCATTACAACTAATAATCTTATTTCTTTTCTATTATTGATACAAAATATTAACTTTTATTGTTTTTGTATAAATAAATTCTTGTTTGAGTAAAATTCCAATTATTTATTTATACAGCTATGATAAATTAGCTGTATACAAGATATCTGGACTTATTAAGTAATATTATGAATAAATCGCCTGTAGAAAATAGCACGACCCGTGGTATTTACCTATTACCTAATTTATTGACAACCGCTGGACTTTTTTCAGGTTTTTATGCGGTCGTTTCTTCCATGAACGGGCACTTTATTAGTGCTGCTGTTGCTATATTTATTGCAATGATATTTGATGGTTTAGATGGGCGGGTTGCACGGATGACAAATACGCAAAGTGAATTTGGTGCCGAATATGACAGTATGGCTGATATGGTTTCTTTTGGTATTGCACCTGGCTTAGTGGTATATAACTGGGCTTTGTCTGATATGGGGAAATTTGGCTGGTTAGCAGCCTTTGTGTATGTTGCTTGTGCTGCTTTGCGTTTGGCCCGGTTTAATACCCAAGTAGGTATTGCTGATAAACGATTTTTTCAAGGTTTAGCAAGTCCGGCTGCAGCAGGAGTTATTGCCAGCTTAGTTTGGGTTGGTGCGTCGTATCAAATAAACGGGCATGATTACGGCATAATTATGGGATGCATCACTATTTTATGCGGTTTACTCATGGTAAGTAATTTTAGATATAATAGTTTTAAAGAAGTTGACTGGAAGGGGAAAGTCAATTTTTTAATGGTTTTGGTTATTGTTTTAGTTTTTGTTGTCGTTGCATCAAGTCCTGCTGAACTTTTAGCGTTAATTTTTATTTTATACGCCTGTTCAGGTCCTGTAACGACATTTAGAAGTGTTGAGGAATTAAAACTAGAGCACGTTATCGGTGATGATAAAGATGCTGATTTTGATCCTCTCCACGATAAAGTCAAAAGTGAAGATTTAAATACAGAAAATAAATAATCATTGTTATTCTGTTTAATTAGTCGTGATTTAGTTGCGGTTATTTTTATCTAATAAAGTTTTCGTGTGTTTAAACGTCAATGTGGATGCTATTTAAGCGAACAAACTGTTTTTATCAAAAAAACACAAATAAAGTGATTTTAACGCTTGACCTTAATCCAAAAGTCTCTAAAATGCGCATCCAGATTCAGGGGGTTCACTTCAAAAGGAAGTCCAAGAGTCTGTTTTGATAAGTTATCTCAATTAGGTTTACCTAGAATGAATAGCT